>JAXDQN010000547.1:0-2749 GCA_034667865.1 Gammaproteobacteria bacterium | reverse complement strand
CGTGCAATGCCGCCGGCACATTCGCCGGCAACGTAGTCGAAGTGCGGCGTCTGGCCGCGAATTACAGCGCCGAGGGCAATCAGCGCCTCATAGCGTTTGGACAGCGCCAACTTGCGGGCGACGATGGGAATGTCGAAAGCGCCCGGAACACGCACGATCTCAATTTGTTTGTCGCTTACGCCGTGGCGTCGCAGCGCATCGAGCGCACCGCGCACCAACGGCTCGACCACGAAATCATTGAACCGCGCGGCGATCAGCGCAAAGCGCAAATCTCGAGCTAGCAGTTCTCCCTCGACAACTTTCGGCTGATCATTCGGCACAAAACCTTCCTCTTCTGCGGCCCGGCGGCAAGTATAAACCCAACTCGCGGGTCATTCCTCGCCGTCCACATAACCGGTAATTTCCAAATCGAACGCCGCCAGGCCCTGCAGCTGCTTCGGTGCGCTCAATACGCGCATGCGCTTCAAGCCCAGATCCTTGAGGATCTGCGCGCCGATGCCGTAGGTGCGTACCACCGTGGCGCCGCCGCCGTGATGCTGCTCGAGCTTGGCGTCCAGTTGCCTGACGCTGTCCATGAAATCGCGCGGCGACTCTTCAGGGCGCAGTATCACGACCACGCCGGAGGCCTCGGCGGCGACCCGGCGCATGGCGGCGCGCAGCGGCCAACCGAGTTTTTCGCTGTTCACGCCGACCACATCGCGCAAGGTGTCCTTGATGTGCACCCGCACCAGCGGCGGCTGTGCACCGTTCAAATCACCCTTCACCAGCGCAATGTGCACCGTCTTGTTGACATGGTCTTCGTAACAACACAGCTGAAACTTGCCGTACTCCGTGTCGACCGGCTCGTCGTAGATGCGCTCCACCGAGCGTTCGTTTTTCAAGCGATAGCGAATCAGATCGGCGATCGTGCCGATCTTCAAGGCGTGATTTTTGGCAAATCGCTCCAGATCAGGACGACGCGCAATGGTGCCGTCGTCGTTGAGGATTTCCACGATCATCGCCGCGGGCGAAAAGCCCGCCAAGCGCGCCAGGTCGCAGCCCGCCTCGGTGTGGCCCGCGCGAGTCAACACGCCGCCGGGCTGCGCCATCAGCGGAAAGATATGGCCGGGTTGGCGCAGATCTTCCGGCCGCGCATCGGCAGCGACAGCGGTGAGTATGGTATGCGCGCGATCATGCGCGGAGATGCCGGTGGTCACACCCTCGGCGGCTTCGATGGACAAGGTAAAGTTGGTGCGATGCGAACTATCGGTGTCGCTCACCATCAATGGCAGGCGCAACTGGCGGCAGCGCTCGCGCGTCAGCGTCAGGCAGATCAGGCCCCGGCCGTTGCGCGCCATGAAGTTCACATCCTCAGGCCGCACTCGCTCAGCGGCCATGATCAAATCGCCCTCATTCTCGCGATCTTCATCGTCGACGATCACCGCCATTTTTCCGCGGCGCAGATCTTCGAGAATTTCATCGATGGTATTGAACGCAGCCATAGGTCGCCTTAGTGTTCTGTTTTTGTCACAAGTCTTTCAAGGTAGCGCGCGACTACATCGATCTCGATGTTCACGCCGTCGCTGATTTGCAAATCGCCCAGCGTGGTCACTGCGCGGGTATGCGGAATGATGTTCACGTCGAAACGCTGCGCCGCCACATTGTTGACGGTCAAGCTTACGCCGTTGATGCAGATCGAACCCTTGGCCGCGACGAAGCGCATCAGGCTCGCCGGCAATTCGATATCCAGTCGCCATGAACGCGCATCTTGCTGCATGCCGCGCAGCGCACCCACCGCATCGACGTGGCCGCTCACCAGATGGCCGCCCAAGGGGTCACCCGCCCGCAGGCTGGGTTCCAAGTTGACCCGTGAACCGACCGCGAGTTTGCCCAGCGTGGTCTTTGTCAGCGTCTCGCGCGACACATCGGCGAAGAAACTGGTGCCCTGCTTGCGGGTCGCGGTCAAGCACACTCCTTGCACGCAGATGCTGTCGCCGATGGCGATTCGCGCCACATCGAGCCCGGCGGCATCCACCGCCAATTCGAGGTCGCCGCCTTTTTCCGTCATCGCGGTGATGCGACCGGTAGCCAGTATGATGCCCGTGAACATTTATGCCTTCTTGAGATTGAGGGTTAGGCGCACATCGTCACCGATGCGGCGAATGTCGCGAAACTCGTAGGCCGCCGGCGAGGCGGCGCCGAATTTGGCGCGCAGCAATGGCGCCGCATCATCGCCGAGAAATTTCGGTGCCACATACAGCACCCATTCGTCCACCAACTGCCGGGCCACGAAGGCGCCTGCCAACGTCGGTCCGCACTCCAGCAGCAGTTCGTTGATTTCCATTTGAGTCAATTTGCGCAACACCGCGTCCAAGTCCAAACCGCCGGGCGCACGCGCCACGCGCTCGATTTTCGCGTGACCTGTGGCGACGCCCGGCGCATCATCCGCGGCGAATATCAATGAGTGCTGGTCTTTGAAAACCTTGGCGCTTGCAGCGCATGACAACGTGGTGTCCAGCACGACGCGCAACGGCTGACGCACCCAAGGACCGTAATTCAGACGCACGTCCAATCCCGGGTCATCGGTGCGTACCGTGCCTGATCCGGTGAGCACTGCGGAACTGCGCGCCCGCAGCGTCTGCACGTCAGCCCTCGCCGCCTCGCCGCTGATCCATAGTTGACCCGGCGACGCGGGCGCTGTGCGCGCGTCCATCGTCATCGCCATTTTTAAGCGCACGTACGGCCGGCCGCGCTCGAAGCGCGAGAAAAA
>JAXDQN010000546.1:0-4141 GCA_034667865.1 Gammaproteobacteria bacterium | reverse complement strand
GTTGTTGCGATGGCGCTGGCTGATAGTAGGCGGAGTAGCCCTGGGCGGGTGTGCGCACTACCAGGCGGCGCCGCTGCCGCCTGAGCGAAGTGCTCAAGAATTTGCCGCGCGCAGCTTGCCGGCGGCGCGCGAATGGGACCGTGCGGGACTGTTATCCCTCGCGCTGAAGCAGAATCCGGGACTTGCGGTTGCACATGCCGAGATCCAAGCGGCCATGGCCCATGAGATCACTGCCGCAGAACTGCCAAATCCCGATCTCACGCTGCAATCGGAATACGCGCGCCACGATCCGCATCCTTGGTTGTATGGCATCAGTCTGAATTGGCTGCTGCGCTCCGGCGAGCGGCGGCGCCTCGATACGGAAATCGCGCGTCTCGACACCAGCAATGCTCGACTGCAATTGATGGATCACGCATGGTCCGTGCGTCGTGCGTTGGCGGCGGCACTCTCCGATTGGGAGAGCGCGCGGCAACGTGCCAGCCTGCTCGAGCGTCTGGCCGCCGCACAGGATCGGCTGATCGAGTTGGAACAGCGGCGCATCAAAGCCGGGGAAGATGCGCCCAGCGAACTGATTCTCATCCAACAGGCGCGCATTCAAATCGAACAACAAGTCGCGGAATTGCGCACCGCTGCAAATGCTTCACAGGCGGCAATCGCCAGGGCGCTGGGGGTTCCTTCTCAGGCGCTCGACGGCCTGCGCTTCGAATGGCTGGATTGGGGCGAGCCGCCGGCGGTGGAGGACGCCAAGCGCCAGCAGTTGCGCGAGCAAGCGCTGCTGTCCCGAGCAGATCTCGGCGTGGCCATCGGCGAGTACGCGGCCGCGGAAGCCAAGCTGCGTCTTGCCATCGCGCATCAATATCCACAGTTCACATTGTCTCCCGGCTACTACTGGGATCACGGCATCGCCAAATTTCCATTCGATGTTGGTTTCACGTTGCCTCTCAATGGCAATCGCGGCGAAATTGCGGAAGCCCGCGCCGGCCGCGAGTTGGCCGGGCAACGTCTGCTCGCGCTGCAGGCCGACATCTACGGCGAGATCGAGGCCGCCGAGCGTGAAGAACGGATCGCGCGGCAAAGCGCGGACGCCGCGCAGCGCCGCCTGGTATCCGCTCAGCGGCAAGTTCAACAGGCTGATCTGGCCTTGCGCTTGGGCGCCGCCGACGCGCAAGAACAACTCGGCGCACAGATTCTCGCGGCGCAGGCCGAACTCGAAGTGCTGCAAACGCGCGCGCAACTGCAAGTCTCGCGCAATAATCTCGAGGACGTGCTGCGTGCACCGTTGTCCGGTCCGGAACTTGCGCTGGCCGGATCATGAAACAGTGGATCAAAGTTGGATTGCCGCTTTTCTGCACTGCAGCCTTGACGTTTTCGCTGCTGGCGCTTGGCGATGATGATGACGACAAGCCGGTTGCGCCGGACGCTCCCGGGTCGCAGGCCATGCTCAGCGCGCAACAACAGCAGGCGGTAGGAATTGTCGTGGCCCGTCCCGCGGCAGCCCAGGCTCCCGAACATATCGCGGCCTTGGGTCTGGTGCTGGATGCTACAGCGCTGTTGTCCGACATGGGCGAATCGACCAGCGCCGCCGCGGCTGCACATTCGGCCGCGGCGGAGGTGTCGCGCCTGCATGCCTTGTTCGAGGGCGGAGCGGGCGCGTCGCAAAAAATGCTCGAGGCTGCGCAAGCAGAACAAGCTAAAACTCAAGCGGATGCGGATTTGGCGGCGGCGCGATTGTCGTTGCACTGGGGCCCGGTGTTATCGCAGGCAGCGAGCGCCCGCCAGAAGATCATTGACGCAGCCCTGAGCGGCCGCGGCTTGTTGCTGCGTGCCGACTTGCCGGGGCGCCATAGTATGGGCGCGACGCCGCTCAAGGCCTTGATCGATGTGGACGGCATCGAAGTTCCCGGACTCATTTTGGGTACGCTGCGCCAAAGCAATGAATCGCAAAGCGTCGGCTTGCTCATTGAGATTCAGAATCCGCCGCCGGGCTTAGGTCCCGGTGCGCGCGTGCCGGTGATGCTGCTGGCTGCCCAGAAGGCGGGAATGCTGCTGCCGCGCGAGGCGATTCTGTACGACGAGGGCGGCGCCTATGTCTATAAGCGCTCGGCCAAGGCAACCGACGGCAAACTGAATTATGTTCCCGTGAAGGTGACTTTACTGCTGCCCTACGGCGAGGGTTGGTTGGTCAGCGGGATAGACGACGACGATGACATCGTCGTACGCGGTGCAGGGGTGTTGTGGTCGCTCCAAGGCGTGGGCAGTCACGCCGCGGACGATGACGACGATTAGGCCGCACGCATGCTCGCCGCCATCGTTCGCGCCTCGTTGCGTAGCCCGCGCATTGTCACCGCGCTTGCCTGCCTGATCGCCGTCTTCGGCGTCGCCGCGGTGATCGCGGCGCGCTTCGATGTGTTCCCGGACTTTGCGCCGCCGCATGTGCTGGTCCAGACCGAGGCGCCGGGATTCGATGCCATTCAAGTCGAGGCGCTGGTGACGCGGCCGCTGGAAGGATTGTTGGCCGGCACCGAGAACGTCAAAACGGTGCGCTCGACCTCGAGCCAGGGATTGTCGGCCATCCAAGTGGTCTTTGACCGGGGTGGCGATCCCTATCGGCAGCGGCAGGTTGTTACCGAGCGGTTGGCGGAATTCGCCGGACAACTGCCGCAGGGTGTCGGCGCGCCGCTGCTGTCGCCGCTCAGTTCGTCGATGGAGTACTTGGTTCACTTCGGTTACACCAGCGACCGTTTGTCTGCCGTGGAATTGCGCGACATCGTGCAATGGACCGTCAAGCCGCAGATTTTGGCCGTGCCGGGCGTTGCGCAGGCGCAGATCTTCGGCGGCGAGGTGCGTGAGCGTCAGATCGAAGTCGATCCGGTCAAGCTGGCAGCCAGCGGCTTCACGCTGGACGATGTGTTGGCGACGGCCAAACGCGCCACGGCGCTGGTCGGCGGCGGCTATCTGGAAACGCCGTCGCAGCGCATCGTGATTCAAGCGCAAGCTGCCGGCACCAGCATCGATGCATTGGCCGGCGCAGTGATCGGAACGCGCGCGGGAGTGCCGGTGCGCCTCGGCGATGTTGCCGCCGTACGTGAGGGCTCCGAGCCGCGCTTCGGCGACGCCTTGATTGCCGCCAAGCCAGGTATCTTGATCGAAACCTCGACGCAATTCGGCGCGAATACCTTGGAAGTCTCGCGCGCGCTCGAACAACGGCTGGACGCGTTGGCGCCGGCGCTGGCCAAGCAGGGCGTGCAATACCATCCTGCCTTGTTGCGGCCGGCGAGCTTCATCGAGAGCGCCATCGAGAAGCTGCGCAACTCCCTGCTCATCGGCGCAGTACTGGTGGTCGGATTGTTGCTGATTACGCTGCGAGATTGGCGCGGGGCGTTAGTGTCCTTCAGCGCCATCCCGCTGGCGCTGCTGACGACGGTGTGGATTCTGGAGGCCCTCGGGCTCAGCTTGAACACCATGACCTTGGGCGGTCTGGTGGTGGCGCTCGGTGTCGTGGTCGATGATGCCGTCATCGATGTTGAGAACATTCTGCGTCGGCGGCGCATGTCCGGGGCGCAAGCGGATATCGGCGAGCTTTTTATCGGCGCGTCGCTGGAGGTGCGGCGCCCGGTGTTCTACGCCACCGCAGCGGTGGCCGTGGCGTTCCTGCCGATCTTGCTCATGTCCGGACTGCAGGGGGCGTTCTTCCGGCCATTGTCGATTTCCTTCCTGATCGCGGTAGGCCTGTCCTTGTTGGTCGCCATGAGTGCGACTCCGGCGCTGTGCGTGTTGGTGATGGCGCGACAAAAGCCGAAATCCGAGGCGCCGTTTCTGCGGCATTTGAAACGCTGGCAACTGCGTGCGATTGCCGCATTAAACGCCAGGCCACGCGCGCTGCTGGCCATCGTAGCGATCACCGGAATTGCGGGGATGGTTTGTCTGCCGCTGCTCGGTGCGCGCCTGCTGCCGGATTTTCGCGAAAACTACCTGATCGCTCACGCGTCGCTGCGACCTGGGATCTCGCTCACGGAGACCAGCCGGATTGGCGCGCGTATTTCCAAGAGCCTGATGGATATTCCCGGTGTCAAAAGCGTGGCCGAACAGATTGGCCGCGCCGAAAACGGTCAGGACCCCGACGCGCCCAATAAAAGCGAGT
>JAXDQN010000545.1:0-10865 GCA_034667865.1 Gammaproteobacteria bacterium | reverse complement strand
CGCCGGGCACGCTCATAGTCGACCGCGGTGCTTTTGGCGCCCACTTCCACACATGCCCAGCTCAAAGCTTCCAGTTCATCGGGCTGCGGCGAGCGTCCGAGTCGACGCTGGTGATAGTCGATCTCCTCCGCCGTCGCCGTCATCCAAATCACAGCAGTGTGAGCATCAATGCGTGTGGCCGACGCAGGATAGCGAAACTCGCTGACGCGGTGTCCCGCTTTGGCCAGCAAGATCGCGGTCTCCTCCACGGCCGCGCCAACTTCATCGGCGGGCAGACTGCCGCCGGGCGCGCGCACGGCGATACCGATGCGCAAGGACGGCGGCTCATCGTCGAGCAGACTCTCGAAATCTCGCTCGGGGTGGGCAGCCGGATAGCGCGACGCGGGCTCGGCACCGCGCGTTACATCCAACATCAGAGCTGAATCTCTGACGCTGCGGGTGAGCACGTGCTCGCAATCGAAGCCACCGGCCAACTCATCGTGCTGTGGACCGACCGGCACCCAGCCGCGACTGGGCTTAAAGCCCACCAACCCGCAGGCCGAGGCCGGCACACGAATCGATCCGCCGGAGTCCGTGGCATGCGCGATCGGCACCATGCCGGCGGCAACAGCAGCCGCCGCGCCGCCGCTGGAACCGCCCGGGCTGCGCGTGAGGTCCCACGGATTTGCCGTAGCGCCACGCCAAGTGGGCTCGGTGACAAATTCGCCGGCAAATTCGGGGGTATTGGTCCTGCCTAAGATGCACAGTCCCGCCGCGCGCCAGCGCGCCGCCAGCGGCGCATCGATCGATGCTGGCGGCAGGCCTGCCAGCCAACGGCAAGAAGATGTCAGGCGCAGCCCCGCCACTTCGATGTTCATGTCCTTGGCGAGAAACGGAACCCCCGCAAACGGCTGCTGCGGATCGATCGACACTGCCGCAGTTCGCCCCATTTCATCGGCTCGTTCCACGACGGCATTGAGCTGTGGATTTAGCGCGTTTATGCGCTCGATGGCAGCCTCGACCGCCTCGGTGGCGGTGATGGTCCCAGCGCGCACCAATTCGGCCAGCCCCGTGCCATCCAGGGCCACATACTCCTCAGGCCGCATTCGAGATCTGTTTCCTAAATCCGTGCAGTCCCGAAACAGCGAGCACCACGCCGCCGACGAACGCCAAGTAACCGCCGACGCCGATGCTGACATGCCTCGCCACAGCTCCGCTGCTCCGATGCACCAAACCGTTGGCAAAGCGAATCAAGCTACCGCTCACAGTGGCGCTATCGGTGGGCGCGGCAAAGAATTCTCCCGACGTCCTGAAGTACAGCAATGATCCGCAAACCAGCATCAGGATCAAGGGCGCCCCATGCGCGAACCAGGTCCAGCGTTCGTCGCGCCAGTACACGGTCAAGGGCAGCAGCAGACAAGCCAGACATACGGCGCCGAACAGGAAGGTCCGCGCGGTATTTGCGATCTCAAAGAACATCCGCGTCGGATCGGCAATCACCGTCGGCAGATCGTAGAACCGAACACCGTGGTGAAGCGAACCCAACGTCACCGTCAAGGTGTCGATGAAAAACCAGCCCAGGAAAATACAGAACAGCGCAGTGAGACTGGCTGTATCCAGTTTGCGATCCACGTGCATACTCTTAAGCCTAGCTTACTTGCGCCAATCTTTCTGCAGCGCGTTCGCTTCTCCGGCTGCATCCAGCGCCTCACCATCGATGCGCTCCTCGACCGCCTTGAGCGTTTGGGACGACATGTTGGTACCCGCCGTGCGATAACCGCTGCCGGCCGCATCGTTCGATTGCCCCAAGGATTCAATGCGCCATTGTTCACCCTGCCGGCAAGCCAGCCCCGAAGGACTGACAGTCCCGCTTAAAGCGAAGGTGCGGCAATATTCGCCATTCTTGGCCTTGAAACTCACGCCGATATGCACCTCGGACCCGGGATTTTGGCGTGCCACCAGTTGCGCCGACAAGGCCTTGGCCAAGACTCCCCCGGCCGTGAGCGCGCCATCCGCTGTGCGCACCAGGGGCGCGGACCCTTGATTGCGATTCGCGTAGCCCAGACCGAAACCGATGATCACGCTGGCCGCAATCGCGGCGGCCGGTCGCCAGCGCACCGCAGACGGGCTTGAATCCGCTGCGTCGCGCAGTTTCGCCCCGCGCGCGCCTCTCAAGTTGACGATGTTGTTGGCTTGCGGGGGCACGCGCTTAGCCGCCTCCAACAAGCGTTGTGGCACCGGTTCGGTGAGTTCCGAGCTGTAGGCAACGCGCAAGCGCTGACGCAAGGCCGCATGACGCGCCACGCGCTTCGCCAGCTCCGGATCTTCCTTGAGCGCCGATTCCACGGCCGCCCGCGCCGCCGCGTCCAATTCACCGTCGACGAACGCCATCAATGTTTCATCGGGAATATTCATATCTCCTCGCCTTCCGATCCCAGCAACGCCTGCAAGGCCTCGCGCCCCCGAGCCAATCTGCTGGTCAGTGTGCCGATGGGGACCTCGAGCACATCGGCCGCCTCCTTGTAAGGCAGGCCCTCTATCAACACCAAACTGATCGCGGTGCGTTGCTCCTCGGGCAGTCTCGCCATGGCCGTTTGTATCGACATGATCGCTATCTCGCCCTCGATGGGATCGGTTCCGACATTCTCTCCAGCTTCCTGCGCCAAAAACACCTTGTCTCGGCGCCCCCGCGATCGCATCTCGTCGATCCACGCATTGCGCACGATTTTGAACATCCAGCTGTCAAGCCGCGCGTCGCTGCGCCACTGCTCGGAGCGCATCAGTGCTCGTTCCACCGCCACTTGCACCACATCATCGGCATCGTGCGGGTTACGCACCAGATTGCGGGCGAAGCGGCGCAATCGCGGCAGCAACAGCACGATTTCTTCATGGATGTTTTGTGACGTCTCGCTCGTATTCATACAGTAGACGGTCGCGAGGTGATGTTTCTTCCATGCATTGTACGCGAGAATGGATTATGCAAATTATTGCCCGCGGCGCCCTGGTGCTGATGCTGCTGTATGCGCAAGCCGTGAACGCGCAGATTCGCTTGCCGCAGCTGCCGGTCGCGTTGCCCACACAGGCGCTGCACAATACCACCCAGCTACTCGATCAAACTCAAGCGCAGGCTTTGCAGCGCTCGAGCGATTTGCGGCTTCTGGAAATTACCCGGCTGGTGCGGGCCAATCCCACCCAGGTGGAGCTCGACCCCGACGGGCAACTGATCGTACGCAGCGAAATCCTGGCGCTGACGCCCACCGACGCTGCCATCGATCGAGCGCGCGGCGCCGGATTCGCCATCATCCGCGAACAGAAGCTCGAATCGCTGGGATTGCGCGTGATCGTGCTCGGCGTGCCCCCCCGGCTAGGCGACAAAAAGGCGCTGCGGCAATTGCGTGAGTCCGATCCGGACGGCACCTACGACTACAATCACATCTATCTCGGCAGCGGAATCATCGCCGCGAGCGATGCGCCGCAGGCCGCGACCGCGCCAGCCGTTCAACAAGCGAGCGCCGTAGCGCCGCCGAAAATCCGCGTCGGACTCATCGACACCGGCATCGATGGCAACCATCCAGCGTTTGCCACAGCCTCGATTCACCATTGGGGCTGCGACGATAAGCCGGTCGCGGCCGCGCATGGCACGGCGGTTGCCTCACTGCTGATCGGACGTGGGGAAATCTTTCACGGTGTGCTGCCCGAGGCTGCGCTGTATACGGCCGATGTGTATTGCGGCAAGGCCACCGGCGGCGCGGTGGATGCGCTGCTGGGGGCTTTTGGCTGGCTGGTGCGCGAACGAGTGCCGGTGATCAACGTCAGTTTGGTCGGTCCCAAAAACGCAATGCTGCAGGCAGTGATCGCGCGACTCGTTGCCAACGGCTTCGTCATCGTGGCGGCGGTCGGCAACGATGGGCCGGCGGCTCCCCCGCTGTATCCGGCTTCCTATCCGAACGTCGTCGGAGTGACCGCGGTCGATGCGCGGCATAAAGTTCTGACTGAAGCCGCGCGCGGCCCACAGGTGATGTTCGCAGCCATCGGTGCGGATACTGCGGCTGCCGCCATCAATCATGGCTATGCCGCCGTACGCGGCACATCGTTCGCCGCGCCCATCGTCGCCGCGCTGCTCGCCGCACAAGTGGACCAGCCCGATCCTGGGCAAGTCACCGTGGCTTTACAGATCCTGGAGAAACAGGCGATCGATTTAGGCGCAGCGGGCCGGGATCTGACCTATGGATTTGGGCTGGTGGGCGCAGAATTTCGCATCGATCCCGCGTCTTTGCCGCATCGCTGAACTCAATGGAAGAAATCGCATAGCCGCGTCGTATCAACTGTGAAGGCCACGGAATATCCCGAGGCCACACAGGAGTTACGACATGAAGACTAAACATATTCTCGCGGGCGTTGGTGTGGCCACGGTTCTCACCTTGTCCTCACCGGTGTATGCCGGCATTCTCGGCGGCGGCGGGGCCGGCGGTTTCGGCGGCGGCTTGAGCGGCGGCCTGTCCGGTTTGGGTGGCCGCAGCATTGGCGGCGCCGGCAGCCTCGGCGCGCAGGGTCAGCTCGCCGGCACTGTGAACCCGCCGAAAGTAAAGCCGGTCATCGACGCCACCAAAACCACGGCGCAATCGGCCGTGGACACGAGCAAGACCGCAGCGGGCAACATCGCCGACTCGGCCAAGTCGACGGCTCAGTCGACTGTGCAAAACACCAAAGACGTCACCGCGAATGCCGCGAACGCTGCAACGGCCGACATGGCCGCCACCAAAGCTGACGTGACTGCAACCAAGGCCGACGTGGCCGCCGCCAACGCTGGGGCCGGCGGATCATTGGCAGTGACCAGTAATTCGCTCAACGCCGCGGGTTCGGGCGCGCTGATCGCCGGCTCCAACAGCACGACGGCGATGCCGCCGAGCGGCACGGCGAAGGCCACGCCCAAGCGTGCAGTCAGCGACGGCGGCGCGTCGAAATAATGTAGTAATTCGAGTCATGGGCGTGCTTCGGCAGCGGAGCACGCCCCATTGGTGTATACGATGGATGGCGCAGGTGCTTGACGCTCAAAAGCGGTAAAATCTGTCAACCACGCGTCGCCAGTCGCGTTGTTACACTATATCGATTGTGGGAGAGACATATGTGGCGCCCAACAGCTGCAAGATCAGTGTGTCGATGGGTGGCGATAGCGACCCTGGGCCTTCTCGCGGGATGCGATGACCATCACAATCACTGCCATTTCAACTGTGTAAATATTACACCCACCGAATTTTCCAATGGCGTGGTGGCTGGCGACTTCAATGGCGACACTTTCACCGACGTCGTCGCGCTGAGCACCATCAGTCCCCCTAACACGCCCAATTATTCCTCGGCACTGAAAACCTATTTATCGAGCGGCGCCGGCGTGTTTGCCAGCCCCGTGCTCACCTTGGCCGGCAATAACCCGCTGTACTTGGCGAGCGCGGACTTGAACAGCGATGGCTTGATGGACGTCGTGTCGGCCAGCTTCAACGACGGCGCTTTGGCCGTATTCATCAACAACCAGAGCACGCCAGGCACGTTCAACCCCGCCGTGTTTCTCAACAGCCCCGGCGCCTCCCAAGTGGCCATCGCCGATATGACGGGCGATGGCCTCCCCGACCTGGTGTCGGCTGATTTCAATGTCTCGCTGTTCGTGCAAACATCGCCGGGAAGCTTTGCCGCCCCGGTTGGGCTTTACAGCGGCGGTGCCAACTGGGCGGCGCTGGGCGATTTGAACGGCGACGGCGCTCCCGACGTTGCGCTCACCGACGCCGTCGGCGTGAAAGTGTTGCTGCACACCGGCGCCGCCTCGGCGACTACTTACGCCGCGCCGATATCCGTGTTTACGCAAACGAACAACTTCAATGTGGTGGGCGGCAACATCATCGCCATCGCGGACGTCGATGGCGACGGACTCAATGATTTGATCATCACCGATCCGGGTGCGACCGGCGGCATGGCGCCCACCGTCAACATCCTGGTGCAGAATCCTGCCAGTCATGGCACCTTCTTGCCGGCGGTAAGCTACGCAATCGCGACGCAGGACCTGCCGCAATCCATCTTGATGAAGGACTTGCAGGGCAGCGGCAAACTCGACATCGTCATTGGCGGCTTGAACAATGTGACGGTTCTGTTGCACGATCCGGCGAATCCCGGAAAATTCCTGGCGGCGGCAATTTATCCGGCGCCGGGCGCCAATGAAATTGCAGTCGCCGATATCAACGGTGACGGCAAACTCGACATCGTCGTGAGCAACGGCGTCACGCACGCCATGCAAGGCGGTGTCTCGACCACAGAGCCCGGAGTACTGTTGCAGAGTGCGACCACGCCAGGAACGTTTAGCGCGCTGCAAGATCTGCCGTAGTAAATGGACGTGACTCTCCGTTTCGTGTAAGCTGCCCGCAACTTGAATGGTTGGCACTCGGTCAGTGCCACCTTGAGTTCGCGGTCCGTCTTAGGCGCACTTCGTTTTTTTACCCTCCTCGCTCCTGACCGCTGCGGCCGCTAATAGCGCCGTCGTGCGAGTCCAAATCTAAAAGGTTTTATTAATGTCATTTTCCGATCTCGGGCTTTTGCCCGAATTGCTGCGTGCTGTTGCCGATAAGGGCTACGACTCGCCTTCCCCCATTCAACTTCAAGCCATCCCGGCCGTTCTCGAGGGCCGCGACGTATTGGCCGGTGCACAAACCGGCACCGGCAAGACGGCCGGCTTCGTGCTGCCCATTCTGCAAAGACTGGCCGCCGACCCTGCCACCGGCACGCTACGCGCGCCGCGCGCACTGGTGCTGGCGCCGACCCGCGAACTCGCCGCGCAAGTGGCCCAGAGCGCGCGCGACTATGGCAAGTACACATCGTTGCGCACCTACCAAGTCTTTGGCGGCGTGAGCATCAATCCGCAAATCACGGCACTGCGCTACGGCTGCGACATTTTGGTGGCCACGCCCGGCCGCTTGCTCGATCTTGCGCAACAGCGCGCGCTGGACTTGTCCAAGGTGCAGGTGCTGGTGCTCGATGAAGCTGATCGCATGCTCGACATGGGCTTCATTCCCGACATCCGCCGCATCATCAAATTGCTGCCGCCAAAGCGCCAGAATCTGCTGTTCTCCGCCACCTACTCCGACGATATTCGCGGGCTGGCGGAGAAGCTGCTGCACAATCCATTGTCGATCCAGGTGGCGCCGCGCAATGCGCCGATCGAGCTGGTGGAACAGCGCGCCTACCGCGTGCAGAAAGAACAGAAGCGTCACTTGCTGGTGCATCTGATTCAGGAAGGCCAGTGGCGTCAGGTGTTGATCTTCACGCGCACCAAACACGGCGCGAATCGGCTGACGCAGCAGTTGGAGGGCGCCGGCATTCAGGCCGCCGCCATTCATGGCAACAAGAGCCAGGCTGCGCGCGTCAAAGCGCTCGACATGTTCAAGCGCGGTCAAGTCACTTGCTTGGTCGCCACCGAAGTCGCGGCACGCGGCTTGGACATCAAGGAACTGCCGCAAGTGGTCAACTACGAGTTGCCCAATGTGCCGGAAGACTATGTGCATCGCATCGGCCGCACCGGCCGGGCGGGCGCCAACGGCGAAGCCATCTCGTTGGTGTCATCGGATGAGACCGGCCTGCTGCGCGACATCGAGCGCGTCCTGCGGCGCGCCATCCCGACCTTGCCGACACCGGTGTTCAAGATACTCGAATCGGTGCCCCAGCCCGAGCGTGCGCAGCAAGGCGGCCAGCGATCGCACGGCGACCGCCCAGCGCATGGCAATCGTTCGGCCCAGCACGGTCAGCACCGCCACGGCGGCGGCGGCAACACGGCCGGCGGCGATCGCCGCAGATCACCTGGCGGTGGCGGCTCGAGTTCAGGCTCCGGCACGCGCAGCTTCGGTCAGCCGCAGCGCGGTCGCTTCCGCTAGGACAATTTCGGCACCAAGGTGCGCAGATAGCTGGCAAAGTCCGTGCCCAAGCTCGGATGCTTCAGGCCGTATTCCACGGTGGCCTGCAAGTATCCGAGTTTGCTGCCGCAATCGTAGCGCTTACCTTCGAATTCGAATGAATACACCGGTTCGCGCTGCATGAGGCGCGCGATGCCGTCGGTCAATTGAATCTCGCCGCCGGCGCCCTTGCCGATCTTGGCCAGGTCGTCAAATATCGAAGCTGACAATAAATAGCGGCCGACCACGGCCAGCGTGGACGCCGCCTTGTCCGGCTTGGGCTTCTCCACGATGTGCGACATCTTGCCGATGCGCGGCGCAATGATCTTCTCCAGGCTCACGATGCCGTACTTATCCGTGTCCTGCTTCGGCACATTTTGCACGCCCAGCACGCTGCCATGATGCTGCTCGAACACATCGACCATCTGTCTCAAGCAAGGAACCTGCGCGTCGATCAAATCGTCGGCCAAATGCACCATGAAGGGCGCATCGCCGATGACCGGACGCGCGCACAGCACCGCGTGGCCCAACCCCAGCGGCGCCGGTTGACGGATATAAACGCACGATGCCCAGCTCGGCAGGATTCCTCGCAGAGTGTCGAGCAGATCCTGCTTGCCCTGCGCTTGCAGCACGGACTCCAGTTCCGGATTCGAGTCGAAGTGATCCTCGATAGCACGCTTGGAACTGCCGGTGATGAACACCAGCGTATCCGCGCCCGCCGAGAGGGCTTCATCGACCGCGTATTGGATCAGCGGTTTGTCCACCACGGGCAGCATTTCCTTGGGGCTGGCCTTGGTGACGGGAAGAAATCGCGTACCGCGTCCAGCCACCGGAAATACCACTGCTTTAACTTTTTTGTGTGCCATTTTCAAAGCATAAACGATTTCAATGCTCAGCGCCGTCGGACGTTTCTCACGTCAGCGCAGCTTGACGATCGCGTACGCCTCGAAGCTGTCCCAGGAATGACAGGCCGGGCAATGCCAGTAAAAACTGCGGCCGGAAAATCCGCATTCGCTGCAGCGGTATTTTTCCGCCTGCGCCAGCAACGCGCCAATCTCCTGGGCTGTGCGATCATGCCTGCCGGACTGCGCCTGCCACATGGACTGCAGGGTGGGATCCTGCGAAAACACCGTTTCGATCGATTTCTGCAATGCCGGCGCCTGCGACAAACCGGCCGAAATGGCCGCGAATACCAGGCGCTTCAATTCGCTCAAGTCCCGCGACTCGGCTTGAGAAACCAGCTGCTTCAATACATCGTCCTGGCCGTTGCCCGCGGTCAAGCGCAGCAGCTGCGGCAACTGCTCCTGCAGCAATGTCGGCGACACCGTCATCGCCGAACGCAGCAGCTGTACCGCAAGTTCGCCGTCCCCCTCGTGTTCCGCGATCTGCGCGCGCAGCACGTCGGCGCGCGGAAACGGTGTGGCCAGATCGCGCGCTTCCTGCAGCAGCTGCCGGGCGGCATCGATCTCACCGCGCTCGATGCTCATGCTAGCCAGCTCGCACAGATAGTGGGCCGCCACGGTGGCCGATGGAGCGGCCTTGATCTGCAGCAATTGCCGATACACACCCAAGGCCTGTTGCCAGTCGTGCTGCCGCTCGTACACGCCGCGCAGCGCATCGAGCGCACTGGCACGCAGGCGCGGCACTTCGCTGACTTGTTGAAACAATGCTTCGGCCCGATCCAGTACGCCGGCGCGCAAGTAATCGCGCGCCAGCGCCAGCAGCGCTTGTTCGCGGTGCTCGGAGGGCAGCTCTTGGCGCGCCAGCAAATTTTGATGAATGCGGATGGCGCGCTCCACTTCACCGCGGCGTCGATACAGGCTGCCCAGGGCAAAGTGAGTCTCGATGGTATCGGCATTGGCGTCCATCAATTTCAAGAACATGTCGAGCGCCCGGTCGGGCTGCTCGGTGACCAAGTAATCGAGACCGGTCAGATAATCGGGATGCAGTTTGCCGAGAGAGGCCGGCCAGCGTTTACCCCAGCCAAAGTGTCCCGCGAGAATCCCGACCACCAGCGCTGCGAGCACCAACATCCATGTCAGCAAGGATAGGTCGGCCATTTGCCCGCGAGGTTGTTAGGACTAGTCGCGGATCGGCTGATCCGCCCCGTCATTGACACGCTCGCGCAGGTCTTTGCCCGGCTTGAAATGCGGAACATGTTTGCCGGCCAGCGCGACGGCTTCACCGGTCTTGGGATTTCTGCCCTGTCGAGGCGGGCGGAAGTGCAGCGAGAAACTGCCGAAGCCGCGTATCTCGATCCGCTCGCCGGTCGCCAGTGCATCGCTCATGATTTCCAGCAACTGCTTGACGGCGAGTTCCACATCCTTCGCCGGCAAGTGCTTCTGTTTGGCCGAAATGATCTCAATGAGTTCCGATTTCGTCATTATCGATCCGTGGGCATCACTAGACATACTTGGAGTGGGCACGCGCAACGAACCTACGCTGCGCGTGCCTTGGGTCCCTTAATCCTGACCGGAGATTTGCTCTTTCAGAAGATCTCCCAGGCTTGTCCCGGTAGATGAATCGGTTCGATAATTTTGCATCGCCTCTTGCTCCTCGTGGATGTCCTTCGCCTTGACCGACAGCGAGATGCTGCGACCCTTGCGATCCACACCGGTAAAGCGCGCCTCGACTTCCTCGCCGACCTTCAGGATCAGACGCGCATCCTCGACACGGTCGCGCGACAACTCGGAGGCACGCAGCTGGCCGTCCACGCCGTTGCCCAAGTCGATGATGGCGCCCTTGGCGTCCACTTCGCGCACCACGCCTTTGACGATGGTGCCTTTCGGATGCTCGGCGATGTAGGCCGAGAATGGGTCCTTGGCGAGTTGCTTGATCCCTAGACTGATGCGCTCGCGCTCCGGATCGATCGACAACACCATGGCGTCGACCTGTTGAGCCTTCTGATAACTGCGCACCGCTTCTTCGCCCGGCATGTCCCAGGAGATGTCCGACAAG
>JAXDQN010000544.1:0-2654 GCA_034667865.1 Gammaproteobacteria bacterium | reverse complement strand
CGTTCGCCATCAGCAGGGCGGCCAGCAATGCGGAGAGTGACAGCGTTTTCAATTGATTTGCTCCAGACCCAGAGCGCGCCTGGCGTCATTGTATTTGTTCTTGGAGGCGAGCAGATCGCGCTGCGATTCGTCGCTTGCTGCACCGGCTGAGGCGCTTTTATCGGCGATCAACGCGTCGTAGTAACCGGCGCGCGCGCGTTCGAAGTCACCCGCAAGCTCGCTGCCCTGCGGCTCGAGTTGCAAATCGCTATTGGCCGCTGTTTTCGATAGCAGCCCGGTTGCCGCATTGCCGACCGCCGAGGCCACCAAATCGCTGTTGCTGCCGACAATCTCCGCCAGTGCCAACTGCGCTTTCTTTTCTGATTCGGTTTCGGTGACGCCGACTTCGATGGTCACCGGCATGAATTCCAGTGCCGTACGCGGCAGATCCTGATACTCCGCGGTGCGCGCGTCGAGCTCGGCCGACTGGGTCTGGTCTTGAACTGCAATGCGCGTGCGTTCCTGCTTCAGGCCCGGCAGGATATCTTTGCCGGCCTTGGCGATCCGCTGGTCCAGGCCCGCCAACTGGCGCAGATTGCGGGTATGCGCGCGCTGCAGCGCCTGTATTTCAGCGGTGACCTCCTGGTGCACCTTGGTCTTTTCCTCGTAATTGCGGCGCGCTTCGACCGACAGCGGCGGGACGCGTAACCACGGAACCTCCTTGCCGCCGCCGCCTTCCGAGTGAGAGCCCGCTTTGACGGCGCCGATGTTGACCCACGCGCTGGAGATCACTTCCTGCTGGTCGGTGGCGCTGGGATTGGAAATCTTCAAGGTGTACAGCGTGGTGCGGGTCACGGCCGGCTTATCGGCGGTAAGCAAGGTCTCGATTCGATAACCGGCATCCTTGAGGCGATAAGCGGTCGCGTCGCTTGAAAACTCGAAGCGCGCCTCGTAGACGGCTCGCGCCTTGCCGTCCATGCAAATATCTGCCCGGCGCAGCTGGTTCTCGATCGACTCATCGGTTCTGGTGCTATGCCATTTTTCCTGCGGCAGATTCACACTGTCCTTGGCCAATTCCTTCGGGATGTAGGCTGCGGTGCAATCGGTTTCGCCCGGCTTGAAATTGCCGGCCACAATGGTCATGCAGCCGAGCTTGGCGTTGATGCTGAGCGAGGGTGAGGGGGTGAAGTCGGCCCGATACAGATTCATTTGCTCGGTCACCGCGTAACGGGTGTCTTTGCGCACCGCGCCTGATTTGTACTGGTTCGCCCTGGATTGAATTTCATGATTGATGAACAGCTCCGCCAGCTTGCCCACCACCAAGCCCAGCAACGGCAAAAATTTGGCGGTGTTTTGTGCATCGCCTTCCTGCGGGGCGGCAGCCGGCACGAAGAAAGGCTCATCGGCGATGATGCAAGTGTCGTTCACGTAGGCGCGTACGCTGATGCTGTCCTTCGCGGCCTGCGCAACTTGCATTTGCAGCAGCGATAAACACAGTGCGCAGACCGACAGGCGCAGATGCAGCGCCTTCATTTTGCGGCCCCGCCCGGCTGGTTCGCCGTCGACAGCAAGCGATCCAGTTTCGTCAGGATCAGCTTCCATTGGGTTTGTTCCGACGGATCGGTCAGCGTCTTGATATTCGCGACCACCTGCTCGCGCGCCAGATCGCCGAATCTCTTGAGCATCACTCCAGCTTGCAACATATCGTCGCCTTTGCATGCGTCGGAATTGAACGACCAGACGGTGAGCGTACCACTTGCCTTGTGATTGCTCATACCGCATCGCTGCGGCGGCGGCTCGCCGCGCCACAGGAGTCGAAACATGTCGAAGATGGCGCCGGAGTTGGCGGCAAAGTAGCTATGTCCCAACGCATCGGCGGGCACGGCCGACATGTCGATGGAGTCCAGGCCGGTCAATTTGACGATGACATCGCCCGCGGTGCCCGCGCGCGGCGCACCGTGAATCAATTGGGAACTGCGCAGCGCATAATCATTGTCGGATGCGTACAACGTCACCCGTTCAGCCGAGCCCGTCAATGACTGGATGGCGTCGGTGAAGTAGTCGCGGTCCACATCCGGCGCGGTAAGCACGATCTGGCCAAAGATATGCTGGCGGTTTTCCGGCGCTCGTCGCGCCAGGTAGGTCTGCAATGCTTCGATCAAGGCTCGATTGCCCATGCTGTGCGCAATCAGATGAATGCGCTGAGCGCCCGATTGCGTCACCACGGTCTCCAGAAAGTCGGCCATGCGGCGCCCGCTGATGCCGACCGTCGCTTCGTCCACGGCATAGGCGGTGGCGCTGGCCTGCGACGGCCAGCTGTACAGCATCGGCGTGCCGTCGAAGTCCAAATCGTAGGCGAGCTGCGCGACGCGCCGCGCCGAATCCTCGAAACTATTGTTGAAGCCGTGCACGAAAATGAACACATCCTTGGAACGCGTGTCATTGACTTGCTGGTGCAGACTGCGCGCGAATTCGTCCTTGGGAAGTGGGGCTACTTTGTCGAGCAGCACATAGTGGCTGCGCATGGTCGCCTTATCCGTCGACAAGGTGTATTCGATCCAACGCGGCTGCGTCTCCAGTTGCGCTTCTTGGTGAACCTGCGGGATGGTGACGTCGAGATAGCCATATTGCAGTTCGCCGCGCGCATTGCCGTAGAACCGCGCGGGCTTTAAATC
>JAXDQN010000543.1:0-4167 GCA_034667865.1 Gammaproteobacteria bacterium | reverse complement strand
GAGCTTAGAATCTTTTGATCTACCAATGCCTTGAGATATACGGAGGCTGTTTGGCGTTTGGCAATATCTGCGTCAATTAGATTTTCGATCCGCGTATACGGCTGCACGAAGATCGCTTCAATCAATTCTCTGCTGTAAATCTTTGGAAGCTTTTTTCTCAGTGTTTCCGTCGTGGAACTCATCAACTCCCGAATTGCCTCTATTTTTCGCAGCGTCCAAGTGGCCGTATCTGCTGTTGCTTTTAGCATGAATAGGAGCCAAGGTTCCCACGCGCCGTCTCGTGTGACTTTCAGCAGTAGGTCGTAATACTCACCCTTGTTCTGGATGATGTATCGAGACAGATACAGAACCGGGGTGTCGAGAAGTTGATACTGAATCAGCATCAAAAGATTTACGACACGCCCTGTTCTGCCATTGCCGTCTGTAAACGGATCAATGGCTATTTATCCATCATGTTTATCAGATCGACATATCCCCTGAAAATGTCGATTTTTCTTTGTTTTATGGATATGTCTATTTTAGATATCTGTCTTTAGCAGCCTAAAATGCTCATTTACCGAGCACCAAATACTGTGCCGAATCTGCTCCGACAGCGCCGTAACTCTATAGGGGATCGGATTCAATATGTCGATAAAAACTACTTTAGTCGACATATTTATAAAACATGTTTATTGAATCAACATATCGACAACTCCTAGCATTACTGACCTAGAGTCACCTGCAAAATGCTGTGCCGGATCTGCTCCGACAGCACCAACTGTGCGTCCGAACCGACGGCCAACAGCGGCTCGCCGAACAAAAGGTTCTTTTCCGGCGAAATCTGAATCACATTGCGCTTGCGCAGCAATTCCAAAAAATTCCTAAACAGGCTCTTATCGAAGAACTCGGGCGAATTCAGGCCGTACAGCACCGACATGCGCTGCGCCATGAGATGGCAGCGTTCCTCCAGTGCCTCCTGCGTGATCACGTCGCTGCCTGCCTGCAGCAACAGCGCGATGGCCAGGTAGTAACGCTCCAGCGTCTGAATGGTGGCCTGCGCCAGCACCGACAGGCGGATGGCTTCCAGGGAGGTCGGCGGCGGCCGCTGCCACACGCTGCGATCCGCGTTGGTTTGCAGCAAGTTCAGGCGCACGAAGGTGTCGAGCAGCGAATCCGCCACCGCGCTCACCGCGGCTTCATCCCAGCGCAGGAACAACTCCGAAGCAATATAGGGATATACGCGCCACACCAAGCGCTGGATGTCTTCAGTGCGTAGGCTGGCGTTGCTGACGAAGGCACAGGCCAGCAGCGAAGGCATTGCGAACAGATGCAGGATATTGTTGCGGTAGTAGGTGGCCAGTACCGCGCTCTCCGCATTCATGCGCATGATGTCGCCGACCGGATGCTTCTGCCGTTCCAGCAGTCCCATCGACTCGGCATACGTCACCATTTGCGCACCGCTCTCCTGCGTCACCGTCACCATCGGTGAATACGGCGCATCACGCAGCAACTGTTGGTACAACTCGACTTGGCGCACCAGATCCAGTTCCGCCAATGCCTGACGCGGCGTCGCCAGCATGGCCATGGCCACCAGGTTGATCGGCGTGACCGCCGCGGCCGCGTTGATCTCTGTGTTGATGCGGATGGCCAGATCCCCAATGGCATCGCCGATCCAGCCGGCGCGCGCCGCGCCCTCCTCGTCTCGATCGCTGCGCCATTGCGGATTGTGCTTGGCAAGCAGCTCATCGAGCACGATGGGCTGGCCCAGATTCACATGCACCTTGCCGAACTTGCTGCGCAATACCTGCACCAGGGTGCGTAGCAGCACGAAAATGCTTTCCTTCTCCTTCGGGCGTCCCGACAACTCACCGATGTAGGTGCGGCCTTCGACGATGCGCTCGTAGCCGAAATACACCGGCATGAACACCACCGGACGCTGCGCATGACTGAGATAGCTGCGCACTGTCATGGACAGCATGCCGGTGCGCGGCGACAGCAATCGGCCGGTGCGGCTGCGGCCACCCTCGATGAAGTATTCGAGCGGATGGCCGCGCGCCATCATGAATCCCAGATACTTGGTGAACACCACCGGATACAGCGCATCGCCCTTGAAGCTGCGCCTCAAGAAAAACGCGCCGCCCTTGCGCAGGAACCGGCCGATGACGGGCATGTTGAGATTGATGCCCGCCGCCACATGCGGCACCGCGAAGCCCTTGCGGTAAATAATGTAGGACAGCAGCAGATAATCCATGTGGCTGCGATGGCATGGCACGTAAATGATTTCCGCGTTGTCGCCGACGCCGCTTAAGTTCTCGACATGCTCGAATTCCACCCCGTCGTACAACGAATTCCACAGCCGGCCGAGCAATAACGCCATGAAGGTGACGAAGGCCTGCGAATAGTTGGCGGCGATTTCCACCGCGTACTTGCGCGCCTGCAACAACGCTGCGCGTCGCGACAGATCGCGCCGCTGCATTTCGCCGCGCGCCGCCTGCCGCACCGCCCGGGTCTTGAGAATCTGCGCCACCATGGTGCGGCGATGCGACAGGTCGGGGCCGATCGTCGAAGCCCTTTGTGCCCGCAGCAACGCGCGCAAGGTCCGCAGGCAGCGGCGCACGCCGCGCTGTGCGCTGCTGGCATCCTGCATGATCTCGCGCATGCTCACCGGCTCGCCGAACGACACCAGGGTGTTGCGGCCGTTGAAAATGATGTTCAGCAACTTGCGAAAACGCCCGACCAGCACCCAGTCTTCCGCGAACCACAGCCGCCACCAGCTCACTTCTTTCTGCGGCGAGCGGCCCCAGAAAATCGCCACGGTCACCAGGTCCACGTCGAAGTCCGGGTGCTCGGCGGCGCTATCCACAAGCTGCGATAGATAGCGCGGGGCACGCGCCGTGTTGCCCTTGCCGAACCAACCGGCACGGGGCATCAGTTCGAAATAGGCCCGGTCGGCGCGGCGGCCGCCGATCAGCAGACGCCGCTGCGGCCGCGGCAAGTTATGCTTTGCGCATACGGAATTCAGCACCGCGAGATCCGCGCTGCTCTCGTGATCCAACACGTAGCATACGGGCCGCGAACTGGCCGCAATTGCGGCTGCGGCGTCGTCGGGCTTCAGGGTCACCCGCACCCACCGTCCAATTAGGCCGTCGAACGGATTCATCCGACGTTGACGTTAGTCGTCGCCGCGTTCTTGCTTCTCGACCGCCTTGCGATTTCTCTCGGCGCTTTCATCGATGGTCTTTTGCACGTCTCGCGCGTGATCGAGTTGACTCGTCAGTGGATCGAACACGGTTTTGGTCTTAGGCGGCGGCGGTTCCGGCGCAGCGGAACAACTTGCAATGAACAAAACCGATAGCGCCATTGTCACACATTTAACAGTTGCCATACGCACCCCCGGAATTGCCGGCCATTGACGGTCTTGAGTGTACAATCCAAACGGTCTTAGCGTCACTTGGAGTTCGCGCATGCGTCGCATTGCTTTCCTGTTGCTGCTCGCCGCGAACATCCACGTCGCGGTGGCCGCTGTCGATATCGACACCGCGGCGCAGGTTTATCAGGACGCCGCCATGCGCGAGCAGGTGCGCGCTTCCTTGGGATCCATGCCCGCACACATCCGCAAGCTGTTCGAAGGCAACACCTCATCGCCGCTCAACGACGCGCAGCTGGCCGCAGTGACCGCGGCGGCCAAACATGGCTTTCGCATCTCCGTGTTCGAGGCGCCGGCGCTCAGCGCTTTCGCCGCGAATCTCGATTCGATCACCGCGAAGAAGGCTGATGCCTTCTTCTTGAGCGATGTGGGCAAGCGCATGGTCGCGGCCGACGTTGCGCTGGCGACTCTCGAGGAGTCGCAAATCGACAAGATCATGAATGGCGAGATCACCGCATCCAGCACGCCTGAACGCGACGCGTTGTTCGAGAAGATGGAGCGCGCCGAGCGCTCGACAGAATCTACGGTCGATATTTTCTTGAACATGGGGTCGGCGGTTGCTTTAGGCACCGCGGTGGGTTCCGGCATGGATCCCGGTCCGGTCGAGGAGCGCGCCCGTAAATCCGGCGAAGCGAGTCGTGCATCCCTGGAGCAAGACATGCGCAAGCCGCTGCTGCGCTACCTCGCCTATGGCTATCGGGATTTGAGCGATTTGGATCTCAAGCACATCCTGGGATTTCTGCAATCCGCTGCCGGCAAGC
>JAXDQN010000542.1:0-6295 GCA_034667865.1 Gammaproteobacteria bacterium | reverse complement strand
AGGTGTTGACCAGGCGGCCCGTGGGTTTCATCAGTGCCAGTTCCGGGGCGCCCACCACTCCCCGGGTGCGATCACTCAGGACCAAATGTATGCTCACCACGTCAGCCTGGCGAAACAATTCCTCCTTTGAAACCAGTTTGGCGCCGCCCGCGGCGGCTTTTTCCGCAGTGAGATTTTGGCTCCAGGCAATCACGTTCATGCCGAAGGCCTGCGCAACCTTGGCGACGCGCGCGCCTATGCTGCCCAATCCGACGATTCCCAAGGTTCTCTCCGCCATGTCCTCGCCGATGGTGTGCTGCCATTTGCCGGCGCGAACTGCCGCAGCCTCTGCGGTTATGTGGCGGGCGCCGGCCAAAATCAGCGCCCAGGTCAATTCGACCGTAGGCGTAGAGCTGTAGCTGGAGTGCGTGACGATGATCCCCCGCTCCGCTGCCGCCGCCAAGTCGATCGATGCATTGCGTGGCGCGTTGGACGCAATCATCTTCAAATTGGGTAAGCGCCCGATGATGTCGCGCCGCAACGGTGTGCGTTCGCGCATGACGGCCAAGACATCGTAGGGCCGCAACCTCGCCACCAGCGCCTCGGCGTCGGCCACGTGATCGTTGAACACGGTGATTTCGGCGCGCTTGGACACGCCGGTCCAGTCGGCGCATTTCAGCGCCACGTTTTGGTAGTCATCAAGGATTGCTACTTTCATGGCGCTATTTTAGGTGATTTCAGCCGGCTACAGCGAGTGGCGCAAATCCTGCAGCGCGAAGCCGCGCAACTCGCACTCGATGCCGCGCAGCCATGCCATGGCCTTGAAACGTTCGCCCATTTCGCCGGGCAGCATCAATTGCCGCGCCTGATTCGCCAGCCGCGCGAAGGCATTGTCATCGCCTGCCGCGGCATCCTGCATTTCCTCATCGATGCCGGTGCCTGCCAGAAAATGCGCCTGCGTGGTGAACCCCGCCAGTTCGCAGCCCGCCTCGCGCGAGGCTTCCGCCAGCAAGGTGAAGTCCACCCAGGCCGTGATGTCCTGCAATCCGGGATAGAGAAACACGTCGTCGTGGGCGCGATGCCGGAAGTGGCAGGTCAAGGTGCCTTCGTGACGTTCAGGCAAGTAATACTGGGAACGCGGCAATCCATAATCGAACCAAAGCACCGCGCCGCGGCGCAGCGCGCTGGTAACAGCGACGCTGAAAGCCACGGCCCTGGGACAATATTCGCTTACATACCCATCATCCCAAGCGCCGCCGCCGGCGTGCAACGCCTCGCAGGCGCGCAACAACACCGGGTCCGCCGCACGAGCGGCCCACCCGAATCCAGAATTCGCGCCCGCATCTAAGACCACGCCCATTTCTTCGATTCCCGCGCGGCTCCAGCGAAAGCGCGCTACCGGCAATGCATCCAACACCTCATTGGCGAGGATCACGCCGTCGAAGCTGTCGTGCGGCGGCCGATCCAGCCATTCCACCCGCGCCAACAGGTGCGGCAGGCTGGCGCCGATCAACTGTCGTTGGCGTTCGATCAGATCCGCGCTGATTTCCAAAATCCAATAACGATCCGGCAACGCTTCAGCCTGTTCCAGCCGGCGCAGCACATCCACGGCCAGGCGCCCGCTGCCCGCGCCGATCTCGAGAATGCATCGCGGCGCCGCCTCGAGACGCCCGCGCGGGCTGACTGCCTGCAAGATTTGCGCGCACTGCTGCGCCACGCAGCGGCCAAATAAGCTCGACAATTCCGGCGCGGTGATGAAATCACCGGCTGCCCCCAGCTTGTGCGCGCCACCGCTGTAATAGCCCAAACCCGGCGCATACAACACTGTGTCCATGAAATGCTCGAAGCTCAAAAATCCGCCGGCCGCACCCACCTGGCGGATCAGAAATTCTCGCACTCGCGCAAGTTGCTGCCGTTGCGCAGAATCCAACTCGGGTTCCCGCTGCCCGGCGGTTGCGGTATCGTTGCGCCGCATGTCAGCCTGTGCCCCCGCCGATGGATTGCGATTGCGAGATCAGGTCGTGCTGATCACCGGCGGTGCGCGGCGCGTGGGTGCGCAGATCGCGCGCACTCTGCATGCCGCCGGCGCCAATCTGTTCATTCACTATCGAACGTCCGCCGCCGCCGCCATCGCGCTGGGGGATGAGCTCAATAGTATCCGTCCGCACTCGGCCGCCATTCATGCGGCGCATCTGCTGGGCGAGGATGCACCGCAAAGGCTGGTGGCCGCGGCACTGCAGGAATTCGGCCGGCTCGATGTGTTGATCAACAATGCGTCGAATTTCTATCCCACGCCGATGGGTCAGATCACGCAGCCGCAGTGGGACGACCTGATGGGCAGCAATTTGAAGGCGCCGCTGTTCTTGTCGCAGGCGGCCGCCCCAAGCTTGCGAGCTCAGCATGGATTGATCATCAATATGATCGACATCCACGCTTTGCGGCCCTTGAGGGCGCATCCGGTTTATTCCGTCGCCAAGGCGGGGCTCGCCATGCTGACGCGTTCGCTGGCGCGCGAATTGGGCCCGCAGATTCGAGTCAACGGCATCGCACCGGGACCGGTGCTGTGGCCGGAAGGCGAGATGGAAGACGCACTGAAACAAGAGATCATCGACAAGACCGCACTCAAGCGTCATGGCACACCGCAGGACGTCGCGCGCACCGCGCTGTTTCTCGCCCAGGATGCCCCGTACATCACGGGTCAGATCATCGCCGTGGACGGCGGCCGCAGCATCTGAACTCAGCGCCGCGGCGTAGCGGCCGCCGCGCGCCACGTATCGAGGTCGGACCGCGTGCGTTCCAGCTTGACGCCCACGTCTTTGGAGTTGCGAATCGCGCCGGGTTTACTCAGCGCGACGCTCACCCACTGCACGCCGAAGTCCTCGAGCACCAGCATGGCCAGGTGCTCGGCCAGGGTTTCAACCAGATGAAACTGCGAGGCCTCGACGAAAACCAGCACGCGCTTGGCCACCCCCTTGTAGTTCAGCGTGTCATCGATGGAGTCGGTCAATGCCGCCTTGCGGATGTCCGCGCTGAACTCGAGGTCGATGACCACGGTCTGCTTGACCTGTCGTTCCCAATCGAAAATGCCGACGATGGTTTCGGTCTTGAGCGCATGAATGAAAATTTTGTCCACGAAGAAATTACGCCTCCAATGACCCGAGTTCCCAATTGGCGCGCGCACTCATGGATTCGCTCGCCCGCAAGCTCTGCTGCGAGCTGTGCAGCAAGCGCATACAGCCGGCGAGCGCAATCATCGCGCCATTGTCGGTGCAAAATTCGGTGCGCGGAAAATACAGCTCGGCACCGAGTTCACCGACCACTTCGGCGAGCCGCGCCCGCAAGCGTCGATTCGCACCCACGCCGCCGGCAATCACCAGCCGTCGATGGCCGCCGGCCTTGAGCGCGCGCCGGCATTTCTCGGCCAACGTCTCCACCACCGCATCCTCGAAGCCTCGCGCGACATCCGCCCGCGTGGCCTCGGTCAGCTCGCGGCCGCGCAAGGCTACTAGGGCGGCGGTCTTCAAGCCACTGAAACTGAAATCCAGTCCGGGGCGATCCAGCATGGGGCGCGGAAATACGAAGGCGCCGCTACGCCCGTGCTCCGCGAGCGCCGCCAGCGCCGCGCCTCCCGGATAGGGCAGGCCGAGCATTTTGGCGGTCTTGTCGAAGGCCTCGCCGGCCGCATCATCCAGCGTCTCGCCCAGGATTTTGTAGCGCCCCAGTCCCGCGACGTCCACCAGCTGCGTGTGCCCGCCGGACACCAGCAGGGCGAGGAAGGGAAAAGCGGGTGCATTGGGCTCGAGCAAGGGCGCCAATAAGTGACCTTCCAGGTGGTGGATTCCCAAGGCCGGCTTACCCCACGCCAAGCCCAAGCCCGTGGCAAAGCCGGCGCCCACCAGGAGTGCGCCAATCAGCCCGGGACCCGCGGTATAGGCGATGCCGTCGATGGAGTCGCGATCGGATTGGGCGTCCGCGAGCGCCTCCCGAACCAGGGGTAGAAGCCTTCGAACATGGTCGCGGGAGGCCAATTCCGGCACCACCCCGCCGTAGGCCTGATGCAGCGCGATTTGACTGAATAGCCGATGCGACAGCAGCCCACGGGCACTGTCATAGACCGCGACCGCGGTCTCATCGCAAGAACTCTCTAGCCCTAAAACACGCATATTTTTGCCTTTTGTGGGGGCGCACTTTAGAATGCGCCCCCCTGTCGCCGAATGCCGGCGGCCGTGCCATCAACTTTGAGGTTTGAATGCCCAGCGTTCGTGTTCGCGAGAATGAATATTTTGACGCAGCTCTGCGTCGCTTCAAGCGTGCCTGTGAAAAGGCGGGCGTACTCACCGAGCTTCGGCGCCGTGAATTCTACGAGAAGCCGACCCAAGAACGTAAGCGAAAAAAGGCCGCCGCGGTGAAGCGTCATTTGAAGCGCCTGTCGCGCGAGAATATGCGCGGCTCCGGCCAGCCCTCCGCTCCTCCCGCCGCCGCCCCGTCGCGTCCGTCTTACTAAGGGACGCAGGTCGACCGCGCAAGGATGACTCTCAAAGAGCGAATTACTGAAGATATGAAGGCGGCGATGCGCTCCGGCGAAAAGGAGCGGCTCGGCGTCATCCGCCTGATCACGTCCGCCATCAAGCAACGGGAAGTCGACGAACGCATCGTTCTTGACGACGTCCAGGTGCTTTCCGTGCTCGAGAAGATGATCAAGCAGCGCAAAGAATCGGTGGTGCAATTTCAGGCCGGCAATCGCCAGGACCTGGTCGACAAGGAAAACTCGGAAATTACCCTGCTGCAGGGCTACATGCCCGCGCAACTGAGCGATGCAGAACTCGACGCGCTGATCGGCGAGGCCGTCGCCTCCACCGGCGCCAGCAGCATCAAGGACATGGGCAAGGTCATGGCCATCATCAAGTCCCAGGCACAGGGCCGGGCCGATTTAGGCAAGGTCGGCGCGAAAATCAAAGCCAAGCTAGGCGGCTAATCCAGGAGCCGGCCATGAGCGGCCGCATTCCACAGCCTTTCATCGACGAAGTGGTCGCGCGCTCCGACATCGTGGAGATCATTGGCGCGCGCGTGCCTCTGAAAAAGGCGGGACGAGAATTTCGCGCCTGCTGCCCGTTTCACAACGAAAAAACACCGTCTTTCTGGGTGAGTCCCGACAAGCAGTTCTATCACTGCTTTGGCTGCCATGTGCATGGCACGGCCATCGGCTTTCTAATGGCCTACGAAAAGCTGGGTTTTCTCGACGCCGTGGCTGATCTCGCGCAGCGCGCGGGCCTGGAGATGCCGAAGGAAGCGCTGGGCTCGCGCGATGCAGGCGGCGGCGATCTGTACGAAGTCATGGCGCGCGCCTCGCGCTTTTTCGAGCAGAATCTTTCCGACAATCCGCGCGGCCGCGACTATTTGAAGGGCCGGGGCATCGATGCCGGCACGGCTGAACAATTCTCCTTGGGCTACGCGCCGGATTCCTGGAATGCGCTGCTGAATCGCTTCGGCAACGAAGAGGACGAGCGGCGCCGGTTGCTGCAAGCAGGACTCATCATCGAGCGCGACACCCGCGGCGGCGAACGCAGCAGCGGCTTTTACGACCGCTTCCGCGACCGCCTGATGTTTCCGATTCGCGATTCGCGCGGGCGGGTGCTGGCTTTCGGCGGCCGCATCATCGATCAGGGCGAGCCGAAATACCTGAATTCCCCGGAAACGCCGCTATTTCACAAGGGCCGCGAACTGTACGGGTTGTACGAAGCGCGCCGGGCGCACAACGATTTCAAACGCTTGATGATCGTCGAAGGCTACATGGACGTGGTGCGCCTGCATCAGGCCGGCATCACTTACGCGGTGGCCACCTTAGGCACCGCCACCACCCAGGAACATCTGAACAAGCTGTTCCGCATCACCAGTGAGCTGGTGTTCTGTTTCGATGGTGACCGAGCCGGCCGCCAAGCGGCTTGGCGCGCATTGGAAAACGCCCTGCCCCTGGCCCGCGACGGCCGCGAACTGAAATTCATGTTTCTCCCGGACGGCCACGACCCCGATACCTTGGTCGCGGAAATCGGCAAGGACGCATTTGAAGAGAAGCTAAAAGCCTCGCTGTCACTATCGACCTATCTGATTCGCGAATTGCTGCAGCAAGTGGATGTCGCGCAAATCGACGGCCGCGCCAAGCTCAAGGCATTGGCGCAGCCCCTGTTCGCGCGCATGCCCGAAGGCGTGTACCGCGAACTGCTGGCCGACGCTCTGGCCACCGAGATTCGCATGCCGGCAGCCAAGCTCAAGGAATTGCTGCTGGCGGCTGATCCTGCCAAGGGCCCCGGCCGGCGGC
>JAXDQN010000541.1:0-3932 GCA_034667865.1 Gammaproteobacteria bacterium | reverse complement strand
GCGTGACCCTGGCATGGACGCTGTTCTTTGTCGGCAATCTGGCCGTTACCTTCGTTTTGTTCGCCTTTGCACCACTGCGCATCTGGTCATTCTTCGTGAATTTCGTGTCGTTGCCGTTGGTGTTGCTGATGTTCGTGGTCGAATTCGCCGTCCGGCGCCGGGTGCTGCCGCAGGTACAGCGCCATGGATTGATCGCCACCTTGCGGATCTACTTTGGATAGCATTTCGCTGCTTGCGCACACCACGCCCCAGGCAATAGTTGCCTATCGAGCCGGCGCGCCCATCAGCGCACAGCAATTCGTGTCGGATGCGCGGCAGCTGGCCGCGACGTTGCCGGCGTCGCGGCACGTGCTCAATGTCTGTGCCGATCGTTACCGCTTCGCGGTAGGACTCGCCGCCTGCCTGATTTCCGGACGCGTCAGTCTGCTGCCCTCCACGCACACGCCCGAAGTGATCTCGCAGCTCGCGGTGTTCGCGCCCGATGCGATCTGTCTCACCGACGACGTCCGCTGCGACATCAATCTGCCGCGCTATTTCTATCCGCAGACGATGGCGCCGCCAACGGCGCGATTCGAGATCCCGCAGATTCCGGACACCCAGCTCGCCGCCGTCGTATTTACCTCGGGGTCCACCGGCACTCCGCTGCCATATCGAAAAACCTGGGGACTGCTCGCGCGCTGCGTGCGCAATGGCGCCCCCATCCTCGGGCTGATGGACGGCAGGGTTCATACCATCATCGGCACCGTGCCGGCGCAGCACATGTATGGTTTTGAATCCACCGTGTTGCTGGCCTTGCTCAGCGGCAATGCATTTGTCGCCGAGCGGCCGTTCTACCCAGCCGATGTGGCCGCCGCCGTGGCCGCGGTGCCGCAGCCGCGCGTTTTGGTGACCACGCCTGTGCACCTGCGCACCTTGCTGGGATCCGAGGTGCAATTTCCGGCCGTGGATTTGGTGGTGTCCGCGACCGCGCCGTTGACGCAGGAACTGGCGCGCGAAGTCGAAGCGAAATATCACAGCCCGCTGCTGGAGATCTATGGCTCGACCGAGACCGGACAAATTGCAATACGGCGCAGCGCCGAAACCGCGGCGTGGCGGCTGTGGCCTGGGGTCACGCTGCGCATCGTCAACGACCAAGCATTTGCGCAGGGCGGCCACATCGAACAGGTCACCACGCTGTGCGATGTCATTGAACTGAAAGGCGAGGATGAGTTTCTGCTGCATGGGCGCACGGCCGATTTGGTCAACGTCGCCGGCAAACGCAGCTCCTTCGGTTACTTGAATGCGCAGCTGAACGCCATCCCCGGCGTGCTGGACGGCGTGTTCTTTCTGAGTGAATCTCCGGCCGGATCGACCGGTGTCGCGCGCCTCGGCGCCGCCGTCGTCGCCCCGGGCATGAGCCTTGCCCAGCTCACTGAACAACTGCGCCAGCGCATCGACCCGGTATTCCTGCCGCGACCGCTGCTGATGGTGGAACGCCTGCCGCGCAACGCCACCGGCAAGTTACCGCAGCAAGCCTTGCAAGAACTGACCAAGGCATGAATCTGTCGAAGACCATCCAGCTCGCGGCCGATCACCCGGCGTACGCGGGGCATTTCCCGAATTTTCCCGTGCTGCCCGGCGCCGTGCTGCTCGATGAGGTATTGCAAGTCATCGCCGCTGAGCGCGGCATCGACTTGAACGGCTGGCAGATCGCGTCCGCAAAATTTCTCGGGGCGGTGCGTCCGGGCGATGCGCTGCGCATTGAATTCGATGCGGCCGCGGCCGACGCAATTCGCTTCAGCGTGTTTGCAACCGAGCGCAAGGTCATCGGCGGCGTGCTGCATGAACGCTAGCGCCGAATGGGTACGGCATCGGGAACGCGGCAGCTTGCTGCTGCTGAAGATCATGGTTTTTCTCTCTTTGCGTCTGGGCCGCCGCCTCAGCCGGGTGATTCTCTACGGCATTGCCGTGTATTTCTTTCTGTTTGCGCCCGGCGCCCGGCGCCATTCGCGCCGCTATCTGCGTTTGGCGTTGGGCCGGGAACCCAAACCGATTGACGGCTTTCGCCAGGTCTTGAGTTTCGCGACCACCATTCACGATCGCGTCTATCTGATCAACGAACAGTACGCCATGTTCAACATCACCAGCGAAGGGGAAAAGGACATGCTCGCCCGGGCGAAGGGGCGAGGTTCGCTGCTGCTCGGCGCCCACATTGGCAGCTTCGAGGCGATTCATTCTCTCAGCCGGCAACATGGCGGACTGCGCGTCGCCATGGCGATGTACGAAGACAACGCGCGCAAGATCGGCGGAATCATGGCCACCATCAATCCCCGCAAGGTGCCCGACATCGTGTCCCTGGGCCAGATCGATGCCATGCTGAATGTCGCCGAACGGCTCGAGAGCGGCGGCTATGTCGGCGTGCTTGGCGATCGCACCCTGGGGAAAGAACCCGTGCAGGCCGTGACGGTGCTCGGAGAACGCGCTTACCTCCCCGTCGGTCCGATGCGTGCCGCAGCCATCCTGCGCTGTCCGGTTTTTTTCATTGCCGGCCTGTACCGCGGCAAGAACAACTATCATGTGGTGTTCGAACCGGTGGCGGACTTCTCCACCACCACGCTCGGCAGCCGCACCATGGCGGTGCGCGCGGCCATCGAGCGTTACGCCGCGGTGCTCGACCACTATTGCCGCACCGATCCTTACAATTGGTTCAATTTTTTCGATTTCTGGCACCAACCGGAAGGGGCATCCACTCATGATGTTGCGTAACGTTTGTGTATGCGCTTGTTCGATCGCGTTGGGTTTCGCCGCCATCACGGCGGAGGCTAAGAAAGCCGCGCCGCCGCCCGCCACGCCGCCGGCACTGCAGGGCAGCGGCGACCTCGACGAGGTGCTGGCGCAGCTCGCGCTGCGCAAACACGGCCATGTGGAATTCATCGAACAGAAATTTATCGCAGCGCTGAACCGGCCGATCGAGTCCTCCGGCGAATTGAGTTTCGATGCGCCGGATCATCTGGAGCAACGCACGCTCAAGCCGCGCGCGGAAACCTTGATTCTGGATAACGGCACCTTGAGCGTGGATCGCGGACGCACCCATCGAAGCATGGACATGCATGCATTTCCGCAAGTGGAGCCGCTGGTCGAGGGCATTCGCGCCACCTTGGCCGGCGACCGCGCCGCACTCGAGCATATTTTTCGCATCGAATTTACCGGCAGCACGGCACGCTGGACTCTGACGCTGCTGCCCTTGGAATCCAAGGTCAAGCAAATAGTCGCACAAGTGAAGATCGACGGTGTTCGCGATCAACTGATCAAAGTGGAGATCCGGCAAACCGACGGAGATCGCTCGTTGATGACTTTGCGTCCATCGCTGGTCCCATGACCGCGGCGCGCGCGTGGGCGCTTTGCGTGTGGTTGATCTGTATCGTAGCTGCGGCAATCGTGGTCGCCCGCGCCCGCTACATCACCGATTTGTCGGCCTTCCTGCCCGCAAAGCCCACGCCCACGCAGCAGCTGCTGGTCGATCAGCTGCGCGACGGCCCGGCCACCCGCCTGATTCTCATCGCCATCGAAGGCGCAGATGCCGCGGCGCGCGCGCAGGCCTCGGCGGCGATGGCGCAACGACTGCGCCAGGATGTGCAGTTTGTCCGCATCGCCAACGGCGAGACTGTCGCCGGCCAGGCGGACCGCGAGTTTTTATTCAAGCATCGGTACCTGTTGAGCGAAAGCGTAAATGCGGCGCGATTCTCTGCATCCGGGTTGCGTGATGCCATCAGCGAGACCATCGACAACTTGTCCTCGCCGGCCGGTCTGCTGTTCAAATCCTTGCTGCCCCGAGATCCCACCGGCGAGTTGCTGAACATCGTCGATCAGCTGCAGCGGGCGCCGGGCCCTGCGACGCGCGATGGCGTGTGGGTGTCCCCCGACGGCAGCCGGGCGTTGGCTGTTGCGCAAAC
>JAXDQN010000540.1:0-8049 GCA_034667865.1 Gammaproteobacteria bacterium | reverse complement strand
TTTCGCCGAGTCCGGTTACGCACCCGTGGTCAGTGGAAAATCATGGGTATTTCCGCGCGATTATGGCGCCCACGCGGACTTTCGGACCGAATGGTGGTATGTCACCGGCTGGCTGCACACCCAGCAGAATGAAGACCTGGGCTTTCAAATCACCTTCTTTCGAACCAAACCGCATGCGCAAGACGCGAATCCCAGCGCATTCGCGCCGCGCGAGATTTTGATCGCCCATTGTGCAATCAGCGATCCCAAGCATGGCCGGCTTTGGCAGGATCAACGCATTCGGCGCGCGGGCATGGGCCTGGCGGCAACTGCAACAGCTGATACCGACGTTTCGATCGAGGCTTGGCATTTGCAGCGCGATGCCGGCGGCTACCGCGCCAAGATCGATGCGGCGGAGTTCTCCTTGGACTTGACTCTCACGGAGTCGCAACCGATGTTGCTGAACGGAGCACAGGGACTGAGCCGCAAGGGACCGGATGCGGCCGCCGCCAGTTACTACTACAGTCTGCCGCATCTGAAAGTGAGCGGAACCGTGGCGCGGCAAGCGCAGCGTCAGCCGGTCGCCGGCGAAGCTTGGTTCGATCACGAATGGTCGAGCGAGTACCTGAATCCCGATGCCGTCGGTTGGGACTGGGTGGGGCTGAACCTCAAAGATGGCGCGGCTCTCATGGCCTTTCGCATGCGTGACGCGCAAGGCGCACAGATCTGGGCCGGCGGCACCTACCGCAGTGCCGCGGGTGCGCAGCAGGCATTCGAGCCAGGCGACATACACTTCAGCGCCAATCGCGACTGGGTGTCGCCGCGAACCGCCATCCGCTATCCGGTGCAATGGAGCCTGACCGCCGGCACGCGGCATTTTGAAATCGACGCATTAATGGACGATCAGGAAAACGACACCCGCCTGTCAACCGGTGCGATCTATTGGGAGGGCGCGGTGCGCGCCTATCAAGAGGGAACTGAAGTTGGCCGCGGCTATCTCGAATTGACCGGCTACGGCGAGCGACTAAAGCTGCGTTAGGCGCCTCCGCCAAACATGCGGCGCGCCAGCCGCACCACGAACGGCGGAGTGATCTCCCGCACGAGGGAGCGGAGCGAGGAGCCGGGCGTGCCGTAAAACCGCGGCGCAAAAATCGTGGTATGCGGCTTCACCTGCGACTTTTCCAATCCCGCCGTGTGGTAGTAGGCGATGAAGGACTGCCGCACGCGATCCGGCGGACATGCCAAGGGTTCGGGAACCCCATGGTAGTTCGGATAGGCAACCTCGAACAAAATGGTTCTGTTGAACAATGGTTCGATGGTGGCCTCGCAACGCTTGCCATCGGGGCTCCACAACTGCAGTTGCCCCCGATACTCAGGCTTCCAGTCTTTGTTGAGGTAGATGATCATCGCAAGTCGGCGCGTCAGGCCGTTTTGGTACGCCACGTTGCGGTCAGCATGCACGTCGAAATAGTCGCCGCGCCGCATCACTGCAAAGCCGCCGCCCTGCAAATAAGGATCCGGCAGCAAACTCTCGATACCGGTTATCTCAGACAGTAAGTACAAGAAGGCCGCGGAATGCACGATGCCGACGATGTGGTCGCCGGCAACCTGCATCTCGGCGGCCGAGCGCATACGGACCGTGCGTTCTCGCGGATCGCGGTCCACGTTGACCCATTGGTCATTCGCCATCACTGCCATTTCCGACAGCAATGGGTCGAGGGACTCCGGCAGAAACAAATTATCGATGACCACGTACGGAAATGGCTTGGCACTCCGGTACGCCGTCTTCAATTCTTCGATTCTAGGAGGCAATTGAAGCTTGCCCTCCAGAAGCTCTCGAAAGTTAAGCGGTACCGCGCGCTGCATTTTTCACCCGCACCGCTCCCGCCGCGTTGCTTTGCACATTTTTCAAAATTGGAATGTCGCTAGTATTTTATCGTAAACCGAGAGGTACTTTTGAATAGACACATTAGGATCGAAATTGTTCGCCCACGCGCGTCCACGCTCCGAACGGTCTTGCTGCTGCAGCGGCGATTCCGCCAATAAGTCCCGCAATACCTTCGCACCGTAGGTACTCCAGGCGCGTAAATCCTCCGCATACTTTAGGCGTGGCAAGTATACGGCCGCTTCCCCGGCAATTTCGTTCATCGGTGCTTGGTCCGTAGTGATGACGGGGCAACCACAAGCCTGGGCCTCGATGAGAGGCCAGCCGAAGCCCTCCTCCAAACTCGGAAACAACAGCACCCTGGCGCAGGAATACACCGCCTGAAGCGCTAGATTGTCTAAATTCTGATAGAAACGCACCTGTCCTCGTTCGGCGACGCGCGCCAACTGCTCTTTGACAGCGGCATTCGGTGGGGGGCCAACGCACCAAAGCGGCAATGGATGCTCTTCCTGTTGGACATAATCCGCGTAAATGGCAATCACTCCGCGCTGATTTTTATACCACTGGCTGCCGCCGACGTTGAGGAGCATGCCGGTCTCGGGAACCTCCATCTGGGCGTCGCGCAAGACTTGGCGCGCTGCCGGCCGCGCCATGGCCACGTAGGGAAAATTCAGTCCGTTGAGAATAACCTCTGAAATTGCCGGTTTCACGTGTCCATAGCGATGCAGGTCCGCGCGCGTCTTTGCCGATATGGAGATGAAATTGCGCGCTTGACGGAAGCCGCGGCGGATGTATCGCTGATAGATTCTGCCGCTGAACTTGGTGGGGTTTTCGGGAATGTCGCCCAGCGCCGATCGCAGCGCCAACAAATCGTGAGTGTGGACCACGTGGGGACGATTCTTGACCAGCGGCACCCAAGGTCCCAGCGCTTGGTCGCAAAACACGAACAGCGTCCCCGCACCAGCGGCCCGCGCCGCCCGCCGTACGTGAAACGGAAAAATCAAGTATTGGTCGACGTAACCGCCCCACTTAGCGAAGCGCGTGCCGGAGAGCCATTTGTAAAGTCTCGCCCGCGGCGTCCACAGAGACACCGTATGACCTCGCGCGGTATAGGCGCGCTGCAACATTGATGCGAAGCGCGGCATGCTTTGCGACTTCTGGAATCCAGGGTGACAAAACAATACCAGGTTCAAGTGACCACGGCGCCGGCGACACAGCCTGCGCGCACGACTCCTTTTGCACAGTTATCCACCGTGTACTCGGTCACCAAGGCGGCGGAATTCTTGCCCATGTTCTTGCGCAACTGCGCATCCGCGAGCATCCGCAGAAGGCGGTCCGCCAGCGCCTGCGCATCCTCATGCGGAAACACAAAGCCGTTCCAGCCCTCTTTCACCAAATCTCGGCCGCAGCCGACCTGATCCGAAACCACGATGGGCAGGCTGAAGTTCATCGCCTCGTTGACCACCAGGCCCCAGGTCTCGTGAAACGCGGAAGGCAGTACGAAGATGTCGGCGGCCGTGTACGCCGACGGCAATTCATCCTGATTCATGAACCCCGCCAGCACCACGTCTTGGATGTTGCGATCGCGGATTTCCCGCTCGACGGACTCGCGCAAGTATCCATCGCCCACCATCAGCAGCCAACAGCTGGTCCGTTGCCGAACAATTTCGAAAGCCTGCAATAGTTTCAGCGGCTGCTTTTTCGGAATGAACTTGGCGCAAAACAGGATCACCGGCCGATCGTCGGTGATGCCCAAAGACTGGCGAATCTGCGCGCGGCGCGGCGCCAGCTCCGCAGCCTTCGACGACCAGTAGTCGTTGTCGACGCAATGCGGCGAGAAGAACAGCCGTTGCGGCGGCACGCCATAGAATTTCCAATAACGTTTGCTTTCCTCGCCCACATACAATGCCCACGTGCCGCGCAGAAACACACGTAAGAACAGATTCTTGAAGGCGCGTTTCCAGAACGGACGCGGCGTCAGCAAATTGGTGTCATCGCGAAACACAACCGGGGTGCCTGAAAACAGTGCGCCGATGCGCGCCAGCACCGCGTTGATGCCCATGTAGGTATTGATCCAAATGAGGTCATAGCGCTCGTGTCGGACTTCCGCCAATACATCCCAATTGGGCCACTCCAACTTCTGCCCGGTGGGCTTGCCTTTCGAGCTGGGCAGGAACTTATAGTTGTAGCCTCCCAGCAGCTCCGTGCTCCAGGCAAACTCGCGGCCGAACTCGACATCGAAATGCTTGCCCAGAGAGGTGTCGGAGAAAAAATAAACCGTGAAGTCAATATCGGGGCTCTTGCTCAGCTCCCGGTAAACCGGCACGAGGTATTGCACGGGATGCGATACCAGGTGGGCGATGCGTACCTTCCTTTTCTTGTAGGTGTTGTCGGCCATCAAGCTGCGCTCGCGCCGACCGGACGCAGCCTGCGTATGCACCAGGCGTTGCCGATGATCATCACGAGTTCGATCAGGCAAGTGGCGGCTGCGGCCGCCGACACACCATACCGATTCTCAGTCAGATAGGTGATCACCAGCGCGCTCGCCGACACCACCAGGAACATGCCCGCCAGCATCGAGTGCCGATTGGTGGCCGTGAGCTTGGTCGCCCGGATCTGCCAGTACGAGGCGAATATCGCTCCGGCGACCAGCCAGGTGAATACAGTGCGATCAAATTCGATTTTGCCTCGGCTCCAATGTGCCAGTATGGTCGGCCCCAACAATTCCAGGCCCAACGCGCCCACGATTGTCAGCGGCAGCATCAGCGAAAGCACCTGCCTGATCAAGACATCCCCTTCGTGGTCTTTGCCTGCCCCGTACAGCCTGGATATCTCAGGCGCGGTCGATTTTCCGGTCAGGATGGCGAGCTGCGCCAGTAGACGCGCAAGCGTACGGCTGGTATTAAAAAGCGCCACGGCGCCGCCGCCTAATTGCGCTCCCACCAAAATCACCATCCCCTGAAGGGTCAACATGTTGCCGATCGGAAAGGATAAAAATCCGATGCCACTACGAACCAACTGCTTCACTAACTTACCATCGGCCCGACTGAGATTCCATTCGAGTTCCGGCACCTCCTTTTTTGCCATTGCAAAAATTACCGCACAGGAGACGAAGCGACCACATAGCAGACCGATCGCGGCGCTGGCCAGTGTGCCGCCCGCATACAGACCGACGATCGTACCCATCCAATCCACGATCCGAGCGCTGGTGAGCAGCACGGTTACTTTCGGGTATTTGCCGAATGGCCGGTAGGCCGAATCGAACAATCCGCAGGCAACATTCAGCAGCGAAGCCAAAATGAGCGCCGAGAGCGCCGTACGTTGATCGGAGCTCAGCCCGAAGCCGTACATCATCAGCGGCACCACGGTGCACACCGCCAGCAGCGGCACCATCACGATGACGATGAGAATGCTCGAGTGGAACACGCGGTTCATATCGTCCAGTTCGCCGCGTGCCCGGTACATGGACATCATGTTGCCGCCGGCCGTAACGATGCCAAAATCGCCGAGGCTGAGATATACCGGTATGGCCGACAGCGTGATCCAGCGTCCGTATTCGTCGGTGCTCCAGCGCGCCAGGAAGATCGGCAGGGTCGCAAGCTGGGTCAGAATGGTGACGCCTTGCGCATAAAAATGCGCCGCGACTCCGGCCAGCACGCGCCTTTTAGGTTGGTTCATGGCGCAGTCTCGCGCGCCGCAAGTTCTTTTACCTTCAACACAATCATGTATTCGTAGAAAGCCTGGAGCACGGCGTACCTAAAGCCTGCCCGACCGTCGAGAAAACCTCCCTTCAAAATATAGAGAATCACGAATTTTGCGAGCGGCCGCAGCGGCAGACGATAGAAAAGTTCCTTTTGGTGAAATCGGCGCTCGTGAAAATCCCGCGATGTAAACGCCCGCCACCAGGAGTGATCGATTCGGCCGCGGCGATTCGCCGCTATCTGCTGCGCTTCGAGCGTGCTGTAGGCGTTGTGCCGCGACAGCCAGTAGCTGGTGCCCTTGCTGAAAGGATAGTGATCCAAATATCCCAACAACTCCCCCACGGGGCCATCGGCAATGGTTACCGGATTTATCAGCCGTTCGTAGCGCAGTTTCTCCGGGCGGAACAAACGCAGGTAGTACGGTGAAGCTTGCACATGCTTAAGCCAGGTGTTCAGCAGGAAATCGCGGCGGCGAACCCGAAATGCCACATGTTCTCCCGGCGCCTGCACGGCGACTAGAATGGCCTGCGCCAGATCCGCGGTCACCCGCTCATCGGCGTCGAGCAGGAACACCCACGGGTATTTGAACGGCGTATTGCGCAAACTCCAATTTCGGTGCGCCGCCTCGTCGCCGCCAAATATTTTACTCGAGTCCGCATAGGACTTGCGGGCCACATGGGCGCCGCGTTGTGCGGCGATGTCGCAAGTGTCATCGTCGCTGCCCGAATCCAGCACGTGCACATCGTCGCACCACGCCACCGACTCCAGACATCCCGGAAGATCCTGCGCCTCATTCTTGGTGAGTATCAAAACGGACACGCTGGACACGCGCTTAGCTCTCTGCGTGCATGTTGCGCGCTTTTATCTTACGGCAAGGGTTGCCGGCGTAAACGGACCATGATTCCGACAGGGATTTCGTCACCACCGACATGGCTCCCACGACGGCGCCATCGGCAATGCTGATTCCAGGGGCGACAAAGGCGCCCGCCGCCAGCCACACCTGCTCGCCGATCGAAATTGGCGCGAAGGTGAGCGGCATATCGCTTTTGCGGTAATCGTGCGACCCAGTGCATAGGTAGACGTATTGGGAAATGACCGTCATGCGGCCGACCTGCACCGGCGCAAAATTGTAGATATTGGCGTGCGCGCCGATCGCAACATGATCCGCAAGATGCAAATTCCAGGGCATCAACACCGTGACGCCAGGGAGAATCAGGCAATTCGGCCCGATCCGCGCTCCCATCGCGCGTAGTGCCGCGATGCGCACCGGGCTCAACACCTTCGGCAGCCAACGCACCAGCGGCTGCAGCAGGAAGGTCCAAACACCGCGTCGCAATTTGAAGCTCAGCGGCCAACGGGTTACGCTTTTGGACAGGTCGACATTCACTTGCGAAATCTCAACGCCTTGTATACCCAGGGAAACTGGGTCGCCAGCATTGCCGTTCCCAGATACGCTCCGCGGGTCAGCACTCTGCGCGGCAACGACAAGCCGAGAACATCGCGCTGCACGCGCCAATTCTCCTGGCGTCCGCGGCGCCGATTGACGATGGATATGCCGGAGAGATCGAAAATACTGAGCGCCTCATGCAGGCGCACGATGCGCGGCTGTCGCTTGAGGATATCAGCTGCGAATGCATAGTCGCCGGAAACCCGCAAACCGGTGTCGTAGCGTAAATCGCCGATCAAGGAGCGCCGAAAATACATCGATTGGTGGCAGGCGAACATACCGTACCCCACCCGCTCGTGACCTTGCGCCGCCTTGTACACCTGTCGCCCGCCGGCGAAAGCCTCCAAACTATCTCCGTACAAGAAATCGATGTCGCCGCCGCCAAGACGCGCGGCCACAATCTGCAATGTTTCTGCGCGGGTAAAAATGTCGCCGGCGTTCAAGAACAGCAGATAGTCGCCACGCGCACGATCGATGCCGCTGTTCATCGCATCGTAGATGCCCCGATCCGGCTTGGACACCGCTGCGGTCTGCGCATCGTTCAAGCCGAGGGCGAATTCGGCGGTGCCGTCCGTCGATGCGCCATCGGCGATCAGCCATTCGAAATCCCGGCAGGTCTGCGCGGCCACACTCTCGGCCGTCTTGGCGAGACCCGCGCGGTCATTGCGCACGATGGTGATGATTGAAAACTGCGGCATGATCAGCTCGCGATCGCCGCCACGGGAGTTTCGGCGGCGACGACGCTCAGCAGGCTCTGCGCCATGGCGTCCACCGAATAGTTCGCCGCGAACAAGCGCTTGGCGGCGAGACCCATCTCGGCGCGCTGCAGCGGGTTCATGCCCAGCCATTGCCGCAGCAACTCGCGCGTTCCCTCGTAAGTGTCGGGCTGCACCAGTCCGGCGCCCTGCTCTTGAACCTCTCTCCAGATGTTGACTTTGTCGGAAATCAACACGGGCAATCCGCAGCCGAGCGCCTCGGCAACGGCGATGCCAAAATTCTCTTGATGCGACGGCAGCACAAACACTTCCGCCAAATGA
>JAXDQN010000539.1:0-6697 GCA_034667865.1 Gammaproteobacteria bacterium | reverse complement strand
GGCGTAACCGAATGACTTCCGCATCGATCATAGTAGTCTCGCTTTTTATGTCCCCTAGCCATCCAACGCGCGGCGCCGGATTTCGCCTACATCTGGGCGATGTAGGCATTCTCAAGGGAAACAGCGGCGATATCTGTAGGACAGTGTCCTATGACCATGCGAGTCGACACTCGCATTTCCGATAATGTCAAATAGTTAAGCGTTATTGTCAATTCGGGGCTATCCGAGATTGATCCAAGCGGATTTGGTCTGGGTGTAGGAGATCAAACTCTCGAGACATTTATCGCGACCTTGGCCGGACTGCTTGTAGCCGCCAAACGGCTGCGTCATGTCGCCGTGATCGAAGCAGTTCACCCAGATGACGCCCGCTTCCAAATCGCGCACGGTCTTGTGCGCCACGTTGAGGTCCTTGGTCCACACCGAGGCGGCCAAGCCATAGATCGAATCATTCGCGATGCTCAACGCCTCGGCAATTCCGTCTACCTCGATGGCCGCCGCCACCGGTCCGAAAATTTCCTCTTGCGCAATGGCCATGCGGTTGTTCACGCCCGAGAACAAGGTTGGGTTGACGAACGAACCCGCCAAGTCAGGCGTATTCCCGCCGAATTCCAAATGCGCTCCCTCGGTCTTACCGCGCGCGATGTAACCCATGACGCGCGAGCGATGCTCCGCCGTGACCAGTGGTCCCAAATTAGTGCTGGGGTCGAGAGGATCGGCCGGACGATAAGCCGTCTTGCCGCGCGCGATGAATCGCTCGAGGAATTCCTTGGCAATGGGCTTGTCGATCAACAGCCGCGAACCGGCGTTACACACCTCGCCCATATTGCCGAAGATGCCGTTGATGGCGTAGGTAACCGCCGCATCCAAATCCGGCAGATCGGCGAGAAAAATCTGCGGGGTCTTTCCGCCGCATTCCAGGGCGACCCGCTTCATGTTCGACTGGCCGGCATACACCAGCATTTGTTTGCCGATTTCGGTCGAGCCGGTGAAAGCGATCTTGGCTACATCCATGTGCAGCGCCAGCGCCGCTCCGGCCTCTTCACCGAGGCCGTTCACGACGTTGAACACGCCGGGCGGCCCGCCCGCCTCGATGAACAATTGCGCCATCAACAGACCCGAGAGCGGCGACTGTTCGGCCGGTTTCAGCACCACCGAATTACCCGCAGCCAATGCCGGCGCAACTTTCCAGGTAGCCATCATCAAAGGGTAGTTCCACGGCACGATGCAGCCGATTACTCCCAAGGGCTCGCGCAAGATGTAATGGAAGGCATCAAACGCGGTGGCGGTGACCGAACCTTCGAGCTTGTCGATGAGTTCGCCAAAGTATTCGAAATTCAGCGCCGACAGGGGCACATCGATCGAAACCATATCGTTGATCGGCTTGCCCATGCACAGCGTGTCGAGCAACGCGAATTGTTCGGTGTGCTCGCGTATCAGCCGACCAAAGGCTGCCATGATGGTCATGCGATCGCGCGGCGCCATGCGGCTCCAAACGCGCGCTGCGAAGCTGCGCTTGGCGGCCTTCACGGCCCTATCAATATCAGCGCTCGTGCCAGCGCTCACCTCGCACAGCGCTTGACCCGTGGCGGGATTGGTCACCGTGAAACGGCCACCGGCGACCGAGTCCACAAACTCGCCATCGATGAAGTGTCGGGTTTCGTAGCGCGCGCGGGCAGCGCGCGCATGCCATTCTTTGCTGTCGAGCGAGATCAGATCCATTTCAGAATGCTCCCCATCATTGTTGCAGCGAGTCAGTCAGTATAGGATCCGCGCGATGGCAACTGCCAACGTTTCCCAACCGCCGCGACTTGTCGGCTTTTGGATGTGTGTGGCGCTGGTGATTGGCAACACCATTGGAACGGGCGTGTTCCTGTTGCCGGCTGCGTTGGCGCCCTATGGCTTGAACAGCTTGATTGCCTGGGGTTTCACCGCCTTAGGTTCCATTCTCTTGGCCATCGTCTTCTCGCGCCTGAGCCGCGCCTTCCCCGATGCCGGCGGACCCTACGCCTACGTTCACCAGGCTTTCGGTCCCTTGGCGGCCTTTCTGGTCGCCTGGGGTTACTGGATTTCCATCTGGGTAGGAAACGCCAGCCTCGCTACCGCGACGGTCAGCGCACTCGCGCCGCTGCTGCCTTGGATTGCGGAAGTACCGGGCGCATCGGCATTCATCACCCTCGCCTTGTTGTGGCTGTTGACCCTGGTCAATTGGTTCGGCATTCACGCCTCAGGAAGAGTTCAAACCGTCACCACTGTGCTGAAGATGCTGCCCCTGATCGCCGTGGCGGTGCTTGGCATCTGGTCGGTGCGGTCCCCGGATATTGCGGCAGCCAGCGGCATGCCCTTCTCGCTCGGCGCCGTAACCGCCTCCGCGACCTTGACCTTGTGGGCATTTCTCGGGGTTGAGTCCGCCACCATTCCGGCCGACAAAGTGGCCAATCCTCGCCGCACCATTCCGTTGGCAACGATGGTCGGCGCCATCGTCACTGCCTTGCTCTGCACTCTGGCGTGCACGACGGTCATGTTGCTTGTGCCAAACGATGTACTGGGAAGATCCAATGCTCCATTCGTCGATCTCGCCAACCGCCTCTGGGGCAGCGGCATCGGCAAGGTGATTGCCGTGTTCGCCGCCATTAGTGGTCTGGGTACACTCAACGGTTGGATCTTGTTGCAGGGCGAGCTGCCGAACGCCATGGCGAAGAACGGCGTGTTTCCCAAAGTCTTTGCCAAGATGTCTTCTCGCGGCACGCCGGGGTTCGCGTTGTGCTTCGGCAGCGGCTTGGTCACGCTGCTGATCATGGCAAACTACGGCAACTCCATGGTGCGCATATTCACCTTCATGATCTTGCTGTCGACCACCGCCTGTCTGGTGATGTACGCCCTGTGCGCGTTGGCGCTGCTGCGCTTGCAATGGACCGGACGCCTGACGGGGGCGCGCCGAGGCAGCGCGATGCTGGCGGTGGTCGGCATCCTGGCCGCACTGTATTCGCTGTGGGCCATCATCGGCGCGGGCGCGGATGCAGTTGGTCTGGGTGCGGTGCTGCTGGCGCTGGGCGTGCCGCTGTATTATGGGGTACCGATTTACCGTTGGTTGACGATGCGCATGAGGGTTTCATGATGGGACGGTCTTTTGCAGCAGTTGCCGTGGGCGGAGCCCTGGGCTGCCTGCTGCGCTGGTATTTGGCGATTTTTTTGAACCGCTACTTTCCCGCGATCCCGCCGGGAACGCTCGCGGCCAATCTGATCGGCTGCTACATCATCGGTATCGGTATCGCGCTATTCGCACTGTCGCCCAGCATCGCGCCGGAGTGGCGCTTGTTTGTGGCCACGGGCTTTTGCGGCGGTCTGACCACGTTCTCGACCTTTTCGGTGGAGGTTGTGACGTTGCTGCAATCCGGTCGGATGGCTGTCGCGTTTGGCGCCGTGGCATTACATCTGTTCGGTTCGCTGCTGATGACCTTCGCAGGCATCGCCACCGTCACCTTGATCAAAACCTAACTAACGGAACTCCATGAATACTACAGTGGCTTTGGTCACGGGCGCCTCGCGCGGCATTGGCAGCGTCATCGCGCGGCAACTGGCGCAACGGGATGTGCGCGTGGTGCTTCACTATCGCGGCAACGCCGCGGCCGCCGAGGCGACCTTAGCCGCGCTGCCCGGATCCGGGCACGCGGTAATCGCCGCGGATCTGACCGACCCGCAAGCGGCCTCGCAACTGTGGGATCGCGCGCTGCAGAAATGCGGTGCGATCGACGTGCTCGTCAACAACGCCGGACTATTCGTCGATCATCCGCCGCTGAACACCGATTACGCCGCCTGGCAGGCCGCGTGGAATATCACGCTGGCCGCCAACTTGTTGGGACCGGCGAATTTATCGCTGCTTGCGATTCAACACATGGCCAAGGGTCCAATTGCCGGCGACGCTTTTGGGCGCGGACGCATCGTGAACATTTCCTCGCGCGGCGCATTTCGCGGCGAACCGGACGCACCGGCGTACGGCGCCAGCAAGGCCGGCCTCAACGCGCTGTCGCAGTCGCTGGCCAAAGCCGTGGCGCCTCAAGGTATCTACGTGTACTGCATTGCGCCGGGTTGGGTGGAAACCGACATGGCGACCGGCCATCTCGCGGGTCCCAGCGGGGCGGCGATTCTCGAACAGCATCCCTTGGCACGGGTGGCCAAGCCGGAGGAAGTCGCCGCCGCTGCCGTGTTTTGCGCGCTGGATGCGCCCGCGGCGATGACCGGCTGCATCATCGACGTCAACGGCGCCAGTTATCTGCGCACCTAGGGGACCGCATGAAACCGTGCTATGTTGATTAGCCATCTAACTATCCCTGAGGCTTCGAGTGACGGTTGAAGAGCGATTCAGCGATGCATTGCACAGCACTTCTCGCTCCTGGCGGCAGGCGGTGGACCGACGCCTGAAGTACTTGGGCGTCAGCCAGGCCAGCTGGATGACGATTGCGATTGCGGCCAAGGCCGACTCGCCCCTATCGCAATCCGAATTGGCTGATCGATTGGGCGTGGAAGGCGCAACCATGGTGGCCATGGTGGATCGGTTGGTAAAGGCTGGGCTGGTGGTACGCGAGGCTTCAGCGACGGACCGGCGCATCAAGCGCGTAGTGTTGACGCCTGCAGGCTTGGCGGTTTACGAAAAGGTCAAGACGCAAGCCATCACACTGCGCAAACAGTTGCTGGCAAAAGTCGACGCCAAGAAGCTGCTGGTGGCCACGGAACTGCTCGAGGGCCTGCGAGAGGTCATCGACGCCCAGGACTAGCGATGCGACGCGAAGTCCTGGGTCCAGAACACTGCGGATCTGGTTTTCAGGTTCTCTGCATAGGCGATGCCGACTTGTATGAAGCGGCCGTCCATGATGTTTTCGCAGTGCGCCGGACTCTTGAGCCACCCCTCTGTCACTTCGGCGGCGTTCATGGCGCCGGCCGCGATATTTTCGCCCACGATGCGATGCTCGCCGTAACCGGCGTGCTCGACCCGCGCCGCCGGCGTACTGCCATCGTGCCCACGGTGATCGAAAGCATCATGCGCCGCCATATCGCGCGAGTGTTCCAGTGCCGCCCGCGTCAAGGCATCGTCCAGCGTGAGTGGACCCACGGGCGCAAAATATTTGCCGCCGCAGCGATGGCCGGCCGCGCGCGCTTCATTGACCAACTCCAAAATGCGCCGGGCAACGAGCGGCGCATCCCGTCCACTGGGCAGCGACACCGGGGCCGCCAGCACCAGCCATAAATCGCGGCCGCGCCGCTCCGCGCCCAGATCTTTGAAGGCGGGTTCCTGCAAGGTTCGACAGTAGTGCTGCGCCAGTAGACGCTGTACATCGAGATCCGAGATCGGACCGGTGAGATGAATCAGCGACGAGGACGAGGCCAGATAGCCGGAGGCGGCGATGGCACTTTGCAGCGAGGCGCCATCGGCCAGCCTGCGGGCGGCGACTTGCAATTGGGCACTCCCGGACAAGGCAAGGATCCGCGCCTTGCCGCAGCCTTGCAGGCGATCCCAATTGGCAGCACTCAACGGGTCCGCAACCGCGGCGCCACTCATCAGGCAGCACAGCATCAGGCCACGCCCAAGGCCACGTGCGTATTTCAAATGCTGGGTTGCGGGGTTTGGTCCGAAGGACCGAGCTTACGCTGATCGGCTGCCAGCGACGCCGGCTGGGCGCCGGTCAGTGCCGGCACTGCGATGCCTGCCTTGCCCGCCAGCAAGCGCGCGGCCTTCGGCCCCACCCAGTGCTCGATGTCATCGAACAGCGTGAACACCGCCGGCACGATCACCAGGGTCAACAGCGTCGAGGTGATCAGGCCGCCGATCACGGAGATGGCCATGGGCGCGCGGAAATCGGCATCGCCGCCCCAGCCTGCCGCCACCGGAATCATGCCGGCGACCATGGCCACAGTGGTCATGACGATGGGGCGGGCGCGTTTGTGGCCGGATTCCAAAATAGCCTCGAGCCGCGGCTTGCCGGCGCGCATTTCCTCGATGGCGAAATCGACCAGCAAGATGGAGTTCTTGGCCACGATGCCCATCAGCATCAAGATGCCGATGACCACGGGTAAGGAGAACGGCACGCCGGTCAGGAGCAGCGCCAGCACCGCTCCGCCCAAGGACAGCGGCAGGGCCGAGAGAATGGTGATCGGCTGGAACACGCGCACGAACAACAGCACCAGCACGGCGAACACCATCAAGATGCCGGCCGCGATCGCCAACACGAAGCCGTCGAACAGTTCGCCCATGAACTCGGTGCTGCCCGCCTCGACCAATTGCACGCCCTGCGGCAGATTCTTCAACGCCGGCAATGCGTGCACCGCTTTCATGGCCGTTCCCAACTCCACATGCGGACTCAAATCGGCGTCAATGAATAGGCGCCGGTTTTGATTGTGGCGGCGTACGGCCGAGGGCCCCTGACCGAAACTCAGTTCCGCCACGGTTTTCAGCGGCACGCTGCTGCCGCCCGCCGTCGGCACCGGCAGATTCTCGAGATTGGTCAGATCGCGGCGCGCGCTTTCGATCAGGCTGACGCGGATGGGAATCTGACGGTCACTGAGCGAAAATTTGGCGCCGTTCTGCGGCAAATCGCCCATGGTGGCAATGCGAATAGTCTGGCTGATGCTCTGTACGCTGACGCCCAGTTGCGCGGCGAGATCGAGACGCGGGTGCACCACGATTTCAGGCCGCGGCAAATCG
>JAXDQN010000538.1:0-2556 GCA_034667865.1 Gammaproteobacteria bacterium | reverse complement strand
TTTCGCAAGGATCTGCGAAGCCGGCGTACAAAGAGCTTGGACGCACCCTCCTGGTTGTGGGCGAGTGTGGTCGAGCTTGCGGCGGCTCACGAAGCCGCGTATTTGGAGCATTGCCGGTTCTATGCGTTGGCCTAATAGGCGGTGACTTAACAATTCGTCGCATTTTGTAGGAGATCTCGCACTCTAATTGGCTCCCCAAGAGTCTTGTCCGGATTGGTGGATCGTTCAGGCTATACCCGTCTCTGAAGCCTTCTCGTGAGGTGCGTGATGAGCAAAATCTCAATTGTGGTACTGACAGTTGCGCTGCTGTTTGCGCTGCCTGCAGTGGCCGGCGATGACAGAGGTCACACCTACACGCCGCGACAATTGGCGCATTGCGTCATGGCCCGGGCAAAGGTCAGTCCCAATGAATCCTATAAGGTTGCATTCAAGGCGTGCAGGCAGCAACTCGAGACAGTCGCCAGCGACGCGAAAACGCAGACAGTCATGGACAACGTCGATACTGCTAACGAGGCGAAACGCTAGCCCTAGGCTGTTTCGATTTCCAACTCTTCCAGCGCCACCATCTTGGCGATGATGGCCGTCTTACGCGCTTCCAATTGCTGCCAATTCATCTTGGCGATGGCTATGGCTGCAGTCGTGGCGCTGGGGTCTTCCGCGATTGCCAGATACCGCGCTTTGGCAGTTACGGAATTGCTCAGCGCGTAGGTGAAAAGGGACTGAAGTTTCTTTATGCGGTCTTCGAAATCCATTGCGATCACCTCAAAAAGGAAGAGAGCAGTGGATTTAGTCTGCAGATCGGGCCGGTTAAACATAACTCCTGTAGGGCAATATGCGCTATAGGAGGAATCCTATGGCGCCCGGCGACGCTCTTTGCAGACACTCGGGCCATCTTCCCCCTTGGCGGCATAATGGACTACGACCATGCGTATGAAGTCCTTGTTCTTGGTTTTGATGTCTCTGTGCTCAGGGCACGTCCAGGCCGCGCCGGCGAAGCTTCATCCCGTCAAGGCGCCTGTCGCACCGCAGTTATCGGCCGATGAACTCAGTCGCTTCATCCAAAGTGTGCGCAAGGAATTCAACGTCCCGGGCATCGCTGTGGCAGTCGTGAAGGATCAGCGCGTGGTGTTCGAACAGGGCTTCGGCACCCGAAATCTGGCTAGCAAAAAGCCAGTCGACCGCCACACCAAGTTTTGCATTGCCTCCATCACCAAATCCGTCACGGCAACCGCGGTGGAAATGCTCGCCGACCGCGGCAAGCTGAAGCTGGACGATCGCGTCATCGATCATCTGCCGTGGTTTCGCCTGTCGGATCCGTACGTCACGCGCGAGCTGCGCATTCGCGACCTTCTCTCGCACCGCAGTGGTTTAGGGCCGCATGCCGGCGATCTGTTGTTCATGCCCGAGACCACGTACAGCAATCGCCAAGTAGTAGAGCGTCTCGGGGAGCTTCCGCTGGCTTCGGGCGTTCGCGACAGCTTCAGCTACGAAAACGCCATGTTTGCCGTTGCCTCGCTGGTGATCGAACAAGTATCAAGCCAGGGCTACGCCGATTTCGTTCGTGCCCACATATTCTCGCCGTTGCGCATGTCCGATGCGGTGATCAATGCGGCGCACCTAGGTGCTGCCGACAATTTCGCCACCGCCTACGAGCCAGGAAACGACGCCGTCCTGGAAGCCATTCCCCCGCTCGCGTGGGAGAACAATCCGGGGGCGGCCGGCATCTACGCCAGCATCGATGACATGGCGAAATGGACCAAGATGCAATTATCGATCGGCGATCCCAAGAATGCGGGCAGGACCCCGCATCTGATCAGCGAAGCGGCGCAGCGCAGAATGTGGTCGATGCTGATTCCGATCGACATCGATCCGCCGCTCACACCAGAGCTGAAAGGTTTCCAACCGAATTTTCTGGGGTACGGTGAAGGCTGGTATTTATCCGACTACCAGGGGCACCGCATGGTTTGGCACGGCGGAGAGTTTCCGGGAACGGTGTCGCTGCTGACCCTCCTGCCGGAATCGCACTTAGGCATCGTGGTACTCAGCAACCAGGAAACCGACAACGCGCTCTACGCGATCACTCTGCACATCATGGATGTGTATCTGCAAAACCCGAACGTCGATTGGCTGAAGGCCTTTCTGGAGGCCGAACGGCAAGCGCAGGCACGTTTGGCCGCCAAAAAGCAGTTGGAGAAAATCGTTGAACTGGCGCCGGTCGCCAATCCGTCGGCTGATCTTAAGAGATTCGCCGGGGTGTACCGCGACCGTTGGTACGGGGATATCGCCGTCGATCTCGAGCATGATGGATTGCGCATTCTTTTTACGCATTCGCCTCGTCTCATTGGTTCGTTAGCCCCCATCGGGGAGAGAAAATTCCTGGTGACCTGGGACGGCAGAACCTTGAAAGCCGATGCCATCATCGAATTCGATATCGATCAAGCAGGGACGGCAATCAGCGCCCGCATGTCGCGAGCATCGTCAGAGGTGTCCAAGGCCTATGACTATCAGGACCTGCAATTGCTGCGCGTTGGGGATAGCACAGAATCCTTGCCCTAG
>JAXDQN010000537.1:0-2638 GCA_034667865.1 Gammaproteobacteria bacterium | reverse complement strand
CCGATGCCGGGATCGCCGCCGATCAGCGTCACGGAACCCAGCACCAAGCCCCCGCCCAACACCCGATCCAATTCAGCTGAGCCGGTCGACAGGCGCGGCGATTCGCTCACCGCCTCGACGGCCAGCGAGGTCGAGGTGTCGGCGCGCTTTGCGGCAGACACCGCGGCTTTGCGCGGATTGGCGCTCACGGTCTCGGCCATCAAGGTGTTCCATTCGCCGCAGGTGGTGCATTGCCCCTGCCATTTCGGCGAAGGGGCTCCACAGTTCTGGCAAATAAACACCTCTTTTAGCTTCGCCATGGGTCCTCTTCGGCTTGATTTGTGAGCTTAGCATTGCCGATATGGCAGCCCGATCACCTATACTGCCCCGCTTCTTGACTGGGATTATGTCTATTGCATGCGCAAAGTTGGATTGATCGCTGCGATCGTGGGGTTAGGGATGCTGGCAGCCGACCTTTGGCTCAGAACTCCAGACAATTCCTACACCTGGCTGTGGCTGCCGGGTGCCGTGCTGCTGCTGGGCGGCGCTGCCTGGTTTCTCTGGTCGACCCGCGCCGCAGACGGCAGAGCGGCGCCCAAGCCCCGGGCGCAGTCCGTGGTCGGCACCGACACGGCGCGGCTGTTGGACAACTTTGAACAACGCTTCGCGGAGCTCAAAGGCCGAAAAGCCAGCGCCTCTGTGTTGGGCGATCTGTACACGCTGGGCAATCAACTGGAGTCGCGCGGTCGCGTTCCGCAAGCCACTGCCGTGTACCGTCACTTGGCGCGCATCGACAACACTTACAAAGACGTCTCCGCGAAGCTGAAACGACTGATGGACACAGAGCGCAGCAAACCGAAACCGGCCGTGACAGCCGCGGCGAGTGCCGCCCCTGCCTCGATTTCCGCCCCAGTCGCAGCGATGAGCGCGGCCAAGAACGCACCTGCACCTTTGGAGCGAACCGGCATCGCCCCCGCTGCGGAAACCGAACGGCTCGGCCGCTATCAGCTCGAGCGCGAAATCGGGCGCGGCGCCATGGGCACTGTGTACTTGGGACGCGACACGGCCATCAATCGCATGGTGGCCATCAAGGCGATTCCGCTGGCGGCAGAATTCAGCGACGCCGAACTGGTCGAAGCGCGCTCGCGCTTTTTTCGCGAAGCAGAAACGGCGGGTCGCCTCAATCACCCCAACATCGTGACCATTTACGATGTCGGCGAAGAACGCGGGTTGGCCTACATCGCGATGGAATATTTGAAGGGCCGACACTTGAGCGACTATGCAAAGTCCAGCAATCTGCTGGAGCCGCGCAAAGTGCTGGAAATCATCGGCCGTACTGCGGAAGCGCTTGGCTTCGCCCACAAGCAGCAGGTGGTTCATCGCGATATCAAGCCCGCCAATCTCATGTACGACCCCGGCACCGATGTGCTGAAAATCACTGATTTTGGAATTGCGCGCTTGTCCGGCGCGGGCAGCACGCGCACCGGCATCGTGCTGGGCACGCCATCGTTCATGTCTCCCGAACAGCTCGAGGGACGAACTGTGACAGGTCACTCGGACTTGTTTTCCCTGGGTGTTAGCCTATTTCAATTGTTGACCGGCCAGCTTCCTTTCACCGCTGATTCGATGACCGGCCTGATGCAACAGATCGCCGAGGCGCCGCATCCGCCGCTTCGGGCATTCCGGCCTGATTTGCCCGAGTGCGTGGAGAAGGTGATCGATCGAGCGTTGGCAAAGACCCCAGAGGAGCGTTACGACTCCGGTGCTCAGATGGCCGCAGCCTTGGATGACTGCAGGCAGCGAATACCGAGCGGATCGCCATGAGTACAAAACGATGAGTTTGAAGGGGAAAATCACCAGCGTCGCGCTTACCGACACCGGCAAAGTGCGCGAACACAACGAGGACATGATCGGCAGCGAAGCCGACATCGGCTTGTTCGTGCTAGCCGATGGCATGGGCGGCTATAACGCCGGCGAAGTGGCCAGCGGCATTGCGGTCAAAACCATCATCAATCTGGTCCGCGACGCGTTTGTGCGTGAAGACCTGACGGTCAAGGATCCGGAGACAGGCTTGGCCCGAACCAGCATCATCCTTCGTGATGCGATTCACAGAGCCAATAAAATCATCTACCACACCTCGAAGACCCAGCCTCAATGTGAGGGAATGGGCACGACAGTGGTCGCCTGCTTGTTTCACGATAACAAGGTGTCGATCGCTCACGTGGGAGATTCGCGGCTCTACCGGTTGCGCGACAACCGCTTCGAACAGATGACCCTGGATCATTCGCTCCTGCAGGAACTGGTCGACCGGGGTTTCTATTCCCAGCAGGAGGCGCAGCGGGCCACGAACAAGAATTATGTTACACGGGCGCTCGGGGTAGAGCAGAATGTGGAAGTCGAGATCCACGAGCAACCAGCACAGAAAAGTGACTACTACGTACTGTGTTCGGATGGCCTTTCTGACATGATCGAGGATGAGGACATTCACTTAACAATCAGTACCTTTAGTGCTAATCTTGATACGGTTGCTAAGCAGTTGATACAGCTGTCTAACGATAACGGCGGCCGGGATAATGTCTCTGTGATTATGGCGCACGTCGAGGAGCCGTTCCCGGCTCACCGGCGTATATTTGACAAAATCTTGGGATGGTTCGGCTAG
>JAXDQN010000536.1:0-3398 GCA_034667865.1 Gammaproteobacteria bacterium | reverse complement strand
GGCTGGCCGAGCATCACGGGATGCCGGGAATCGCGAGCGCCGCGACCGCCGTGCTGATTGGCCATGTTGCCGGCGGCACCTCCACGATTCGCGTCGGCGCCGGTGGCATCATGCTGCCCAACCATTCTCCGCTCGTGATTGCCGAGCAGTTCGGCACGCTTGAATCACTGTACCCCGGGCGCATCGATTTGGGCCTGGGTCGAGCGCCCGGCTCCGATCAGCGCACTGCGCAGGCGCTGCGCCGCAATCTGTCCTCAGACCCGAATGAGTTTCCGCGCGATGTTCAGGAACTCGCAGATTATTTCTCGGTTTCACCCCGACAGGCGGTGCGCGCGGTGCCTGGAACCGGTCTCAACGTGCCACTGTGGATCTTAGGCTCGAGCCTGTTTGGTGCGCAGGTTGCCGCAGCGTTTGGGCTCCCCTTTGCATTCGCCTCGCATTTTGCGCCGGCGCAGATGATGGCGGCAATCGAGACGTATCGCGGCGAGTTTCGGCCCTCGCGGGACCTTGCCAAGCCGTATGTGATGCTGGGCTTTAACGTATTCGGCGCCGATTCTCTGGGGCTAGCGAAATTCCTGGCAACCTCGATGCAACAGGCATTCGTGAATCTGCGCAGCGGCCGTCCTTCGCAACTGCAGCCGCCCGCCGACGGCTACGTCGAGGGTCTCGGGCCGCAGGAACGAGATCTCCTCGATCAGGTTTTGTCGTGCGCGTCGATTGGCACGCCCGAGATGGTGCGCGCGGATCTGCACAATTTCATCAAGCAGACCGGGGCGGATGAGTTGATGATCACCTCTCAAATCTTTGATCACGCAGCGCGCCTTCGCTCCTTTGAGATCGCAGCCGAAGCCTTAACCGATTAACAGTTGGATCGAAATGCGTGCGGCGACTGTCCCTTGGCCCTGGGACTTTAGTTATCTACAGGTGGTATCGCTACATCTGCAGCAGGCCGCGGCGCAGCGCAATCGTCACCGCATGCGTTCTATCCTTTGCCTCTAGCTTGGCGACGAGATTTTTGACGTGAAAGTTGACGGTCGTCTCGGCAATGGCCAACTGGTCCGCAATCTGCTTATTGCGATAACCATCGCGAATCAGCCTGAGCACATCCAATTCGCGCACGGTAAGGTCGTCCTCGCCGAGATGCTCGGCCAAGCGAGCAGCAACTTCCGCCGGGACGTGCCGCCGGCCTGTATGCACCGAGCGGATCACCGCCAGCAGGTCGTCTTTCGCCATGCTTTTCAATAGGTAAGCGGCGGCGCCCGCCCGCATGGCTCGCTGAATCTGGCCATCCCCGTCCGAAGTGGTCAGCATGATGATACGAGCTCGAGGGAACTCGCCTCGAATGGCGATCAGAACGTCGGTGCCGTTCGAGCCCGGAAGTTGCAGGTCCATCAGGGTCACATCCGGCTGATGCCGGCGAAATTCAGCGACAGCCTCCACCCCATTGCCCGCAAATCCGATCAGCTGCATATCCGGCTGCGATGCGATAACGGTGGCCAAACCCTCCCGGAAAACCGGATGGTCTTCGACGCACAAGATTCTAATTGGCGCAGCGGAGCTCAGAGGAATACCTCTTGGTGTCGATTCTAATGATGGCCTCGGTTCAATGCCCGACCGCCCGCTTTGCACAACACCTTACAAGGGGTGTCTGTCCCTATACAAGAGTGTAGGGCCGCTACTGCGGCATTTGAGGAGGCGGCAATTCTCGATGGGGACGACCCTATCACACACGCAGAGTCGGTACTGGGCGGATCCATCCCACACGGCTCAATCCGTCGGACGCCGGCAACTGCGGTCACCGAATCGACGAGGAGAGAGCGATGATTCAGGTAAACGAGCCAGGATGTGTGGTGGCGTTTCGAGCAGCCCAATTGGCCGAGCTGAGGGTCGCGCCATGAATGATGCCCAAACGAAACAGGATTCGCATCAGATCAGCGATATGGACTTCCCAGCTTTTTGTGGATGCGAGGAGCTAACGACGTTACCGGCGCGGAGGAATGCCGATGCGTACGAAAGCGAGTACGGGGAAAATCCACCAGACCTACCAATTTATGACAGCCAACCGCAGTCGCTTGTACGTTCGAACGATGTGCCGGGTGCTGGAGGTGGCTCCGAGCGGTTACTACGCCTGGCTGCCGGTCTGTCACTGAGCCTTGAAGGATGTCAGGCTCCGGCGGTTGATACGCGCGTCGTTTGCAGCATGCCACGGTATCTAGGGAGCGCGCTATGTCCCGCGACGCGTGTAAATCGGCTCTGCTCGTCAGAAGACACCTGGGGGGTTCGCCGGTCAATCGTTCGGGCCCACTCTGCCCTCACACGCATGCGACTCGAAGATGCTTCACGCGCGACGGCGCAGCTCAGGCGACTGCTGAGCAACCGCAGTGAGCCATCCTTCGTCCGCTTCGCGGACGCACTGCGCGTTCTCGAAGCCTCCATCATTGCCGCAGAGGATGACCTTTCGGCCGCCCGAAGCGCGCTGATGGGCGCTGCCGCGCACACCGGCGACACGCTCGCGGCAACTGTTCTGCGATACCTGGACTGGAAAGACGGTGAACGCGCTGAGGTTAACGTGCCGGATACGGTCGACTACTTGGCGGCTCCCGTTGGGGGGAAAGCGGTCTGTCGCATATTGAGTCTTTGCGTTAGCGCAGGCCGGGCGTTTGATCGCCTGCAGCTTGCTGTGTCTGCCAACCTCGCGACTGAAGCGCTCCAGTTGGCACGCCTACGGTACGGCAATTATTCACCCATGAGCACCTTCCCCGCGACGTTGCTCGCAGAGGTGGCTTACGAACAAGGTCGTCTCGATGAAGTCGAGGCCCTATTGCGGCCACGATTCTCTGTGATTCGCGCCTCGGGAATACTGGAGTGCGTCGCGCGCGCGAGCGTACTTCTTGCGAGACTCTCCTTACATCGGGGTCGAGATCGTGCCGCGTTGACAATTCTGCACGAAGCGGAAGTTCTTGGCCGCGCCCGCCGTTGGCCGAGATTGGTCTCCATTGCATCTTCGGAATACGCCCGGGTTCAGCAGATACTTCGGTACGACGAGGGGCAAGGCTCCGAGAGAAACACACCGAAACATACCGCACGTGTAGTTCTATTGGAGAGAAGTCGCCGCGCGACCACCATCGCCAAATCCTCGTATGAACCAGCGCCGCCGCGAATGTCCTCGCGCCCACCCCTAATGCCGATTCGAGCAGGCTCGGACACTCTGTCACCCGACGACGCCCTGAGCTTTTCGGCGTTTGAAAGTGCACTGCGGCGCGCATTCTCAGCCGCTTCTCAGGGTTCCGTCGATGACAGCCACGAGATTCTGATCCCCTGGTTGCAGATTGGCGCTGCCCGTGGCCTGTGCATGGTCTTTGTGGATGCCGGGCGGCCGCTCTTGGAGTTGCTAAAGG
>JAXDQN010000535.1:0-4833 GCA_034667865.1 Gammaproteobacteria bacterium | reverse complement strand
GCATGCGGACGGCCGTCGCGCGCACATCGACTGGGACGTGGTCGCAGAACTCAAGCCCTACGGCGGAATTCGCATCGAGGACAATGTGGTCGCAACCGCCGCGAAACCGGAGAACATGACGCGCGATGCCTTCGCGCGTCTGGCTGCCTAGCCGCCCGCTTGAGCGGTGCTGCCTAGGCGGCAGCTTTCTTGCGGCGCTTCGTCGGGGCGGCCTTCTCAGCGTCGCCGTCATCGGCCGCGGGAGCGGCTTTCTTCGGCTTCTTAGGCGCCTTTGCAGCCTTCGTATCTTCTTTCTTCTCGGTCGCAACGACCGCGGAATCCACCAACTGCATCAGTGCCATGTCGGCGTTATCGCCGGGACGCGGTTCCATCTTCAGAATGCGCGTGTAGCCGCCGGCGCGCGCCTTGAAGCGAGGTCCCAGATCCTCGAACAGCTTCACCACGATGGATTCGTCGCGCAAACGCGAGTATGCCAGGCGCCGCTTGCCGATGGAGTCGACCTTCGCCAAGGTGATCAGCGGCTCGACCACGCGGCGCAATTCCTTGGCCTTCGGCACCGTGGTGCGAATGGTTTCGTGTTGCAGCAGCGAAGTCGCCATATTGCGCAGCATCGCATGGCGATGCGAGGCATTCCGCGACAACTGACGGCCGCTATTTCTGTGACGCATTTTCTTTAAACCCTATTCGTTCAAATGCCGTCGCGCTCATCGTCGCGCTTCAATCCCGGCGGCGGCCAATTGTCGATGCGCATTCCCAAGGTCAGGCCATGGCTCTCGAGCACTTCCTTGATTTCAGTCAGGGACTTCTTGCCGAGGTTCGGCGTGCGCAGCAACTCGACTTCAGTGCGTTGCACCAGATCGCCGATGTAGTGGATGTTCTCCGCCTTCAGGCAATTGGCGCTGCGCACCGTGAGTTCCAGCTCATCCACCGGACGCAACAGAATGGGATCGAACTGGGTCTCGGTCGCCTTGGTGGTCGATTCATCCTGACCCTGCAGATCGACAAACACCGACAGTTGATCCTTGAGGATGCCGCCGGCGCGGCGAATCGCCTCTTCCGGATCGATGGTGCCGTTGGTCTCGATGTCCAGGATCAGCTTGTCCAAGTCGGTGCGCTGCTCGACGCGGGCGCTTTCGACGTTGTAGGTCACCTTGCGGACCGGGCTGAACGAGGCATCCAATTGCAGCCGGCCGATGGCGCGGGTCTGCTCTTCGAATGCCATGCGTTGCGCCGCCGGCCGGTAGCCGCGGCCGCGTTCGACCTTCAAGGACATCGACAATTCACCTGCTTTAGTCAGGTTCGCAATGACCAGATCCGGATTCAAAATCTCGATGTCATGATCGCCGGCGATGTCGCCCGCAGTCACGGGGCCCGGTCCCTTCTTGTGCAGGCGCACTTCGGCGACATCGCGGGTATGCATGCGGATGGCCACGGCCTTCAAGTTCAGCAGGATGTCGACGACATCTTCCTGCACGCCCTCGATGGCGGTGTATTCGTGCAATACGCCTTCGATCTCAATCTCGGTAATCGCGGCTCCCGGCAAGGAAGACAGCAACACCCGGCGCAGGGCATTACCCAGCGTGTGACCGAAGCCCCGTTCGAACGGTTCGATCACGATACGCGCATGACGCGGCGACACAGGCTGCACTTTGACGACCCGTGGCTTCAAGAATTCATTGATCGATCCCTGCATGGATATCACCTACGTTAACTGATCCGGGGAAACCACCACACCCTTAAGATGCGGTGCGTTACTTGGAATACAACTCGACGACCAGGCTCTCGTTGATGTCCGGCAGAATTTCCTGACGATCCGGAACCGACTTGAGGATTCCCGAGAACTTCTTGTCGTCGACTTCGACCCAGTCCGGAAAACCGACCTGGGTGGCAATGGTCAGAGCGGCGGTGATGCGCGTCTGCTTCTTGGCCTTCTCACTCAAGCTGATCACATCGCCGGCCTTGCATTGATAGGACGCGATGTTCACCAGCTTAGCGTTAACGGAAACCGCTTTGTGGCTCACCAATTGCCGGGCTTCGGCGCGCGTCGCCGCAAATCCCATGCGATACACCACATTGTCCAAACGGCATTCCAAAAATTGCAGCAAGGTCTCGCCGGTCGCGCCGGGGCGGCCCGCAGCCTTCTGATAATAGTTGCGGAACTGACGTTCCAGCACTCCGTACATGCGGCGCAGCTTCTGCTTCTCGCGCAGCTGCAAACCGTATTCCGACAGGCGCTGCTTGCGCTCGCTCTTCACGCCGCCCGGCGGCACTTCCAGCTTGCACTTCGATTCCAGCGGCTTGATGCCGCTCTTCAGGAACAGATCGGTTCCCTCGCGACGAGACAGCTTGCACTTCGGACCGGTATATTTTGCCATTACTAACCTTTATGGGCGCGCAGCGGTTAAACGCGACGCTTCTTGGGAGGACGGCAGCCGTTATGCGGAATCGGCGTAACGTCTTCGATATTGGTGATCTTCAGTCCGCAACCATTCAAGGCGCGCACCGCAGATTCCCGGCCGGGGCCAGGGCCCATGACGCGCACTTCGACATTCTTTACGCCATGCTCTTGCGCAGCGGTGCCGGCGCGTTCGGCGGCAACCTGTGCCGCGAACGGCGTGGATTTGCGCGAACCGCGATAGCCGCAGCCGCCCGAGGTCGCCCAGGACAAGGTATTACCCTGCCGATCGGTGATGGTGATGATGGTGTTGTTGAACGAAGCGTGCACATGCGCAATCGCATCGAGCACGTTCTTGCGCACCTTCTTGCGCGCCGGTTTACCGCCCTGCTGCGCACCGCCGCCCTTCTCGGCATTCTGTTTCTGATCAGCCATATACTTCCTAGGCGCTTCGCGCCAACTTTTAACGGGGTCGAAACGACCCCGCCCGAAATAACCTTACCTAAAACCTAGACCTTGCCCGGAGGCGCGTTCATCTTCACTGCTTGCTTACGCGGTCCCTTGCGGGTGCGGGCGTTGGTGCGCGTGCGCTGGCCGCGCATCGGCAGACCCTTGCGGTGACGGATGCCGCGATAGCAGCCCAGGTCCATCAGCCGCTTGATATTCATGGAGACTTCCCGGCGCAGGTCGCCCTCCACCGCGAACTTGGCGACCTGAGAGCGAAGTGAAGCCACTTCGGGGTCAGTCAGATCCTTCACCTTGACGTGATGCTTCACACCGGCGGCATCGCAAATGCGCGCCGCGCGGCTGTTGCCGATACCGAAGATGCTGGTCAAGCCGATGACCACATGCTTGTTCATCGGAATATTGATGCCGGCGATACGCGCCATCTATCTCTCCACCCGCGCCCGCGAAAAAAGGCGCAGAAGTATATAAGAAAACCCGTTAGAACTCAATTCATTAGACATTGACGAGGCCATTATCCCTGGCGCTGCTTATGACGCGGATCCGAGGAACAAATGATGTAAACGATGCCGCGGCGCCGCACGACTTTGCAGTTCTTACAGATCTTTTTGACCGAAGGACGAACTTTCATTTCTTGGCTCCAATGCCTCTCAAACTGGCCTTTTTCATCAGGCCTTCGTACTGCTGCGACATCATGTGCGAGCGCAGCTGCGCAACGAAATCCATGACGCCGACAACGATGATCAACAGCGAAGTGCCGCCGAATTGAAACGGGATCGCCGGATTGACCATGCGAATGATCTCAGGCAACAAACACACCGACATGATGTACAGGCCGCCCCACAGGGTCAGGCGGGTCAGCACCTTATCCAGATAATCACCGGTCTGCTGACCCGGGCGGATGCCAGGAATGAAGGCGCCGGCTTTCTTGAGGTTTTCGGCCGTGTCCCGGGCGTCATACACCAGGGCGACGTAGAAGAAGGCAAAACCGATCACCAGGAAGCCGAACAGCAATACGTGGAGCGGCTGTCCATAATTGAGGACGGCGGCAATCTTTTGCAAGGTCCGCTGGATGGCGTTCGGATTGGCGGTTTGACCGAAGAATTGGGCGATCGTGGCCGGAAACACCAGCAAGCTCGAGGCGAAAATCGGCGGAATCACGCCCGCCATGTTCAGCTTGAACGGCAGGTGGGTACTTTGACCTTGCATCATGCGCCTGCCCACCTGGCGCTTGGCGTAGTTGACCTGGATTTTGCGCTGCGCCGATTCGACGAATACGCAGAAGAAAGTCACGGCGGCCACCACCGCCAGGATCAGCAGCACGATCAGGCCGTTCATTTCGCCCGACCGGACCATTTCCAGGGTGCTGCCGATGGCACGCGGCAGGCCGGCGATGATGCCGCCGACGATGATCATGGTGATGCCGTTGCCGATGCCGCGCTCGGTGATCTGCTCGCCCAGCCACATGACGAACAAGGTGCCCGTGGTGATGGAAATCGTGGCCACGAACAAAAACTGCGGCCCGGGATTCGGCACCAGGTTGCCGCCGGAATTCTGGATCGCGAGCGCTGCGCCAAATCCTTGGAAAGCCGCCAATCCGACCGTGCCGTAGCGGGTGTATTGCATCAGCTTGCGGCGGCCCGATTCGCCGTCCTTGCGGATCTGCGCCCAGGGCGGATACACCATCGAGGCCATCTGCACAATGATGGACGCGGTGATGTAGGGCATGACATTCAAGGCAAAAATACTGAAGCGCTGCAGCGCGCCGCCCGAGAACATGTTGAACATGCCGAGCAGCGTGCCGTTCTGAGTCGAGAAGAACGCCGCAAAGCGCGCCGCGTCGATACCCGGGACCGGAATGAAGGTGCCGGCACGATAGACGATAAGAGCGCCCACGAGGAACAGCAGGCGGCCGCGGATCTCGCCGAAACGAGCCGCGTCGCCAAAAGAGGCAGAAGGATTTTGCGATCCGG
>JAXDQN010000534.1:0-5076 GCA_034667865.1 Gammaproteobacteria bacterium | reverse complement strand
GTGGTGTCGCCGCCTTTGCGAAACACCGCGGAGATGACCCGGGTCAACGCCACGATCCACTGGAAGTGATCGAGGTTCTTCGAATTGATGAACACTTCGAAGGGACGCCGCTGTTCGTGCTGCGTACCCTCGTTGAGCACGATGTCGTTGATGGTGACGTACATCGCGTGATCCGACACCGGCGTCTTGATTTTGTAGGTCGAGCCGATCAGCACTTCCGGCCGCTCGAGCTTCTCGTGCATCCAGATCACATTGTCCTGGCTCTTCAACGGCTCCTTGGCCGCCGCCACGGGCTCCTTCGCCTCGGGCTTCTGCACGCGGTACTTGGCGATTTTCTTGTCGATTTTGATGTGTGCCATGATCAGAACTTCCCGTAATAGCCTTCTTTCAGCGCATCGTAGAGATTCGCGGCGGTGTGCATCTCGCCGTCGTATTCGATCTCCTGGTCGCCGCGCGCCTCTACTTCGGTGCCATCTTCCAGCGTGAACACATAAGTGGTGTTCTTCAGGTCATCTTCTTTGACCAACACGCCCTGGAAAGCCTCCGGATTGAAACGGAATGTGGTGCAGCCTTTCAGCCCCTGATCGAAGGCATACATGTAGATGTTCTTGAAGTCTTCATACTTGTAGTCCGTGGGCACGTTCGCCGTCTTGGAAATGGACGAATCCACCCAGATCTGCGCGGCCGCTTGAATGTCCACGTGCTCCTTCGGACCGATGTCATCGGCCGAAATGAAGTAATCCGGCAGCTTCTCGCCCGGCGCTTGCGAATTTGGCATGGCGCGCGGATTCACCAATTCGCGGTAAGCCAATAGTTCGAACGAGAACACATCGATCTTTTCCTTCGACTTCTTGCCCTCGCGCAGTACGTTGCGGAAGTAGTGGTGCGCGAACGACGGCTCGATGCCATTCGAGGCATTGTTGGCCAGCGACAAAGAAATCGTGCCGGTGGGAGCTATGGACGTATGGTGCGTGAAGCGCGCACCGACCTCGGCCAATTCATCCACCAATTCAGGCGAGGCTTCGGCGATGCGCTGCATGTAACGGCTGTAGCGCGCGTGCAAGACGCGGCCCGCCACCTTGGCGCCCACGCGCCAGCCGTCCTTGATCATCTCCGGACGCTTGCGCAGCATCTCCTTGGTGACCGTGAACTCCTCGTTCATGATCGGCGCCGGACCCTTCTCGCGGGCCAGATCCAAGGCAGCTTCCCAACCCGCCACGGCCATCTCCCGCGAGACATTCTGGGTGAAGGCCACGGATTTCTTCGAGCCATACTTCATGCACAGCAGGGTGATGGAAGATCCCAGCCCCAAAAAGCCCATGCCGTGACGGCGCTTGCGGCGGATTTCCTCGCGCTGCTGGGCCAACGGCAGACCGTTGATTTCCACCACGTTGTCCAGCATGCGGGTGAAGATTTTCACTACTTTGCGATACGACTCCCAGTCGAAGCGCGCATCCTCGGTGAAAGGATCGATCACGAACTTGGTGAGATTCACCGAGCCCAACAGACAGGAGCCATACGCCGGCAGCGGCTGCTCGCCGCAGGGATTGGTGGCGCGGACATTCTCCGTCCACCAGTTGTTGTTCATCTCATTGACCTTGTCGATGAGAATGAAGCCGGGTTCGGCAAAATCGTAGGTGGACGTCATGATGACGTCCCATACGCGCCGCGCCGGCAGCGTCTTATAGATCTTGCAGGCCACCAGGCCTTCGTCGTTCGCCACATAGCCTTCGGTGTAAGGCCATTCGCGCCACACGAACTTGGTCGAATCGGTCAGATCCGGCTTGTCGGCGCCCTCGCTGGCCTCGTATTCCTGCTTGCCGATGGGAAACGCCAGGGTCCACTCGCCGTCGCTCTTGACGGCCTTCATGAACTCATCGGTCACCAACAGAGACAGATTGAACTGGCGCAGGCGGCCGTTTTCGCGCTTGGCGCGAATGAACTCCAGGGCATCCGGATGGCCGATATCGAAGGTGCCCATCTGTGCGCCGCGGCGGCCGCCGGCCGACGACACCGTGAAACACATCTTGTCGTAGATATCCATGAACGACAGCGGGCCCGACGTATAGGCGCCGGCTCCCGACACATAGGCGCCGCGCGGCCGCAACGTCGAGAATTCGTAACCGATGCCGCAACCGGCTTTCAGCGTAAGGCCGGCCTCATGCACCTTATTCAAAATGTCGTCCATGGAATCGCGAATGGTTCCCGAGACCGTGCAATTGATAGTCGAGGTGGCGGGCTTGTGCTCCAAGGCACCGGCATTCGACGTCACGCGCCCGGCCGGGATCGCGCCATGGCGCAAAGCCCATAGAAACGACTCGTACCACTGTTCGCGGTTCGTCTCGAGCTCTACATCGGCTAGCGCGCGCGCGACACGCTTGTAGGTGTCGTCCATCGAGTTGTCCACGGGCGAGCCATCCTTCGCCGTCAGACGATACTTCTTATCCCAAATATCGAACGACGCTTCTTGATAAGCGATGCTGCCGATGTTCTTGGGCTGTATTTTGACCACCGTATTCATGGGTATTCACACCAATCCGTTATTATTTTCGATTTAAACCTGAACACAATATTGCGGTGTTCTCGCGGAAAAAAAGCGTTGGAGACTTCACAAGACCGACGGGAACCAGCACAACCGTTGAACACAATATCTTGTGTTCGTTGCGAGAGCCTACGAGCGATGGCAATCATCGTCAAGCAATTTTTCTTTACAATTTCTGTCAAAAAACATCATGTAATACAAAGCATTACAGGAATATCCCGACAAATTGCCTCATTACCCTTTCACGCCGTTAGGTCAAGCGGAAAAATAGCCATCACAAGATGTAGTGGTCCACACGTTATCCACATTATGTCCCATTGACTTTGAACCACGTCTCACTTTTGGGGCGAGTTGAAAAGCGAATCGTCGACCCAATTTCCCTCCCTAAGCGCGCGATTCACTCGAATTCATCGAGGATCTTTTCTCAATAGCTTTCATTTAGGAGTTTGCAATGACCGTCGTACGTTATGAGCCCTGGGCACTCGTCAGCCGGCTCCAGAAAGAAGTCGATCGTTTGTTTGGCGCGCCGTTGACGACGGCCGCGGATTCCGGCGCCTGGTTGCCGCCGGTGGATATTCATGAGGAAGCCAATAAATTCCTCTTGCACATAGACCTGCCGGGCGTCGATCCGAAGGCGGTTGAGATCACCTCCGATCAGGGCGTACTCACCATCCGCGGTCAGCGCGAGGTGATTCAGAAAGATTCGCGCGAAGGCTACCGTCGCGTGGAGCGCCACTCCGGAGAATTCCAGCGCCGCTTCAGCCTGCCCGAGACCGCCGATGTGCAAAACATCAAAGCCAAGGCAGTCAACGGTGTGCTGGAGGTCTCAATTCCGAAGGTTGCCCAAGTGCAGCCGCAACGCATCACGGTCGAGGCAGCCTAAGTATCCGAAAGGCGCAGTCTTCCGTGTAATATCGCCTCGATAACGGCGCAGGAGGCCGGACGAAATCGTCCGGCCTCGCTTTGTCCGCCGGCCACGAAATCTGTTTGAAGGACCGCGCATGACTTTGCGTAACACATTTGCCGCGGCTGCTGTGTCAGCTGCTTTCATAGGCCTATCGGCGCATGCGGCCCCGGCCACGACGGTCTCGGCTGCGCCGCCGGCCGCGGCCGCCCTGGATGCCACACCCATGCCGTCGCTGGCTCCCATGGTCAAGCGCGTATCGCCGTCGGTGGTGAACATCGCCACCAAGGGCACTATTAAAGAGCAGCGCGGACGCAATCCGCTGATGGATGATCCATTCTTTCGCCGCTTCTTCGACACGCCGCCGGATTCCAAGCCGCGCGAGCGCCAATTCCAGAGCGCCGGCTCCGGCGTCATCGTCGATGCCAAAAACGGCTACATCCTCACCAATCATCACGTGGTCGAAAACGCCAGCGAAATCACCATTACGCTGCTCGACAATCGCACCTTTTCCGCCAAAGTGGTCGGCAGCGACGAAGGCGCGGACATCGCCGTGCTGCAAGCCAAGCAACCCAATCTCGTGGCCATTCCCCTGGGTGATTCCTCCAAACTGGAGGTTGGGGACTACGTGGTCGCCATCGGTAATCCCTTCGGCCTGTCGCATACCGTTACGGCGGGCATCGTCAGCGCCCTGGGCCGTACCGGCATCAATCCGGACAACACCGGCTACGAGGACTTCATTCAAACCGACGCGTCGATCAACCCCGGCAATTCAGGCGGCGCCCTGGTCAATCTGCGCGGCGAACTGGTGGGCATCAATTCGGCCATTCTGTCCGGCAATGGCGGCAACATCGGTATCGGCTTTGCCATTCCGGTGAACATGGTCAAAGGCGTCGAGGATCAGCTGATCAAGTTCGGCCAGGTAAAGCGCGGCATTCTCGGCGTACAGCTGTTGCCGGTGACCGCCGAGGTTGCGAAGGAATACGGATTGTCGGAGGCCATCGGTTCGCTGGTGGCCGGCGTTGCGAAAGGCTCGGCCGCCGAGCGTGCCGGCATCAAGACCAACGACATCATCTTGTCCTTGAATGGTGTGACCATGAATAATTCAGGGGCCTTGCGGGCGGGTATCGGACAACTGCACGTCGGCGACCGAGTGGAATTGGGACTGCTGCGCGACGGCAAGCCCCGCAAAGTCACGGCGCTGATCGCCGAGCGCGGCGAGCAGGAATCTGCCAGTGCCGATGAGATCAGCAAGGGCCTGGAAGGCGCCGAACTCGCCGATGCCCCCGATGGCGGCGGCGTGCTGGTAAAATTGGTGCAGGAAGGCAGTCCGGCGGCCCAGGGCGGGCTGCGGACAAACGATGTCATTCTCGGCATCGGACGCAGCTCGGTCACCGACTTGAAGTCGTTTCGCGAGGCGGCCAAGGGTGCGGCGCTGTTGGTCCTGAAGGTGCGCCGCGGCGTCGATATCATTTTAATTCCCATTCGGTGACGAGATGAGATTGCTGTCAATTGTGGTGCTGGGCGGAACGGGCTTTTTAGGAACCCGGCTGGTGGCGAGTCTCATCAAAGACGGCCATCGCGTCACCGTTTTGTCGCGCGACCGCGAACGGCACAAGCACCTGCTGGT
>JAXDQN010000533.1:0-6196 GCA_034667865.1 Gammaproteobacteria bacterium | reverse complement strand
AAATGTACGATGAGAAAATGTCGCCGGATTTGATCGGCTTTACGGCGGAAGAAGACATTCCGTTGCCCAGCAATGTGCACCGCTATTACTACCCCGCCACGACGCATGGGGGCGGTGGGGGCGGTTTCAGTGTGGTCGTCAATCCGCCGCCCACCGGCGCCTGCGTGTTCGCGGCCAATCCGAATCCTGAGTCGGACACCAACAACGCGCTGCAAGACGATTTCGTCGAGCTGGTGATGCATGGCACTCAGATGCCGCCGAGCTCCTATCCCACGCTGCGCGCTCGGATGCTGGTGCCGGCCACCCAACGGGACGAAGGCTTTCCAATCATTCCGCACTACCCGTTCCAGGGCAATCAGCTCAATTTTGCGGAGCTGTTCGACTTTGGTCCTGAGATCGACTATCGCACCGAATCCGGCATCATCAAGCTGCAGCCGCCCATCGTGGATCGCGTGTTGCCAACTTACGCCGTAAAGGTCAATTCCGACGGCAATGAGTTTACGGGTGTGCCGTCCGTGCTGCTGCAAGCGCCGTTGGCTACTTACACGGGCTGGAACACCTTTGCCGACGGCATCTACAAAGGGCAGCAATGCGCCCTCACCGCGTCGTCGTTCCCGTTCCAGGAAACCAAGGCGCAACGTCTGGCCGCCGCGGATCCGCGCCCCTCGGTGGAGGAGCGTTACGGTACCCACGATGGCTATGTGTGCGTGGTCACCAACGCCGCCAACAAGGAAGTCAAAAAGCGCTTCTTGCGCAGCAGCGCTGCGACGACCCTGATTGCGCAGGCGCAGGCCAGCAACGTGCTCACGGACATCACACCCACGGCGGAAGACCAGCAGCTGGCTGCCCGCTTGTGTGCGCCGCCGAAGGATCATGATGGTCGGGATCACGACCGCGATCACGATCACGACGATTAAGCTTATGTAAACAGTGAGTCTTTCCAGCCCCGCCGATCTGACGATCCGCGGGGCTTCTTTTTACGCCAAATAAATCTCGAGTGCTAATGCTTGCCCGTGGTGCGCATCCCTAAGGATTTGAGTATTCCGCGCGCCGCCTCGCGGCCCTCGAACACGGCGGTGACCACCAGGTCCGAGCCGCGCACCATATCGCCTCCCGCGAATACCTTAGGGTTCGTGGTTTGAAATCGTGACAGCGGATTGGCGGATACACGCACGCGCCCGTTGGCGTGCAGGCCAATCTGCTGCTGATCGAACCATGCCGGAGGACTGGGCAAGAAGCCAAACGCAATGATGACCGCATCCGCGGGAATGGTTTCTTCGGTGCCGGGCACGACTTCCGGCACGCGTCGTCCCTTGGGCCCCGGCGGCCCCAAGCGCGTCTCCACCAGCTTGACGCCTTCCACGCGATCGGCGCCGACGATTTCGATCGGCTGTTTGTTGAAGAGAAAAGTGACCCCTTCTTCCTTGCTGTTCTTGTAGTCGCGGCGCGAGCCCGGCATGTTGGCTTCATCGCGCCGATAGGTGCAGGTGACGCTTTCGGCGCCTTGCCGGATCGCGGTTCGATTGCAGTCCATGCCCGTGTCGCCGCCGCCGAGAACCACCACGTGCTTGCCGCGCATGTCGATGAAGTCCGCGCCGTTTGGCAGGTCAAGTTCGCGATTGATGTTCGAAATCAGGTAGGGGAGCGCCTCGTGCACGCCGGCAAGATCTTCGCCGCCGAAGCCGCCTTTCACATAGGTGTAGGTGCCCATGCCCAGGAACACGGCATCGAATTCCTGCGTCAGCTGCTCGAAGGCGATGTCGCGGCCAACCTCGGTGTTCAAGCGAAATTCCACGCCCATGTATTCCATGATCTCGCGGCGCTTCTCGACCACCTCTTTTTCGAGCTTGAACGGTGGAATGCCGAAGGTGAGCAGACCGCCGATCTTCGGATACTTGTCGAACACCACCGGCGTCACGCCATTGCGCACCAGAATATCGGCGCAGGCCAAACCGGCCGGGCCGGCGCCAATCACGGCGACACGTTTGGTGGTCCGCACCACATGCGACATGTCGGGTTTCCAGCCCTGCTTGAAGGCCTCGTCGGTAATATACTTTTCGATGGCGCCGATGCTCACGGCGCCGAGGCCGTCATTCAGGGTGCAGGCGCCTTCGCATAAGCGATCCTGCGGACAAATCCGGCCGCACATTTCCGGCAAGGAATTGGTCTGATGGGACAGTTCAGCGGCCTCGAACAGCTTGCCCTCGTTCACCAAGGTGAGCCAGTTCGGAATGTAGTTGTGCACCGGGCATTTCCATTCGCAAAACGGATTGCCGCAATCGAGGCAGCGTCCCGCCTGGTTCGCGGCGGTCTCCGCGCTGTACTGCGAATAGATTTCGCGGAACTGGGTGGTGCGCACCTCCACCGCCAGCTTGTCGGGATCCTGGCGGGGCGTATCGAGAAATTGCATGTGCTTGTCGGACATAAATATTCGCTATGAGGCGCGGCCTTACGCGGCCCGGCGCAGATTCTCCAACAAGGAGTCGATGGCCGAGGCCTTGGGCTTGACCACCCAGAATTTGCCGATGTATGAGCGGAAATCGTTCAGCAGCGTCTCGCCCCACACGCTTCCCGTGGCAGCCACATGCTGCTCGATCAGACCGCGCAGATGCTGCACATGCGTGCCCATGCCTTCCGGGGAAACGCGATGAATGTCGATCAGATCGTGGTTGTAGCGATCGACGAAATCGCGCTCCATGTCCAGCACATAGGCGAAGCCGCCGGTGAAGCCTGCGCCGAAATTGACGCCGGTATGTCCCAACACGCATACCACGCCGCCGGTCATGTACTCACAGCAGTGATCGCCCGCGCCCTCCACCACGGCCAAGGCGCCGGAGTTGCGCACCGCAAAGCGTTCGCCGGCGGTACCGGCCGCGTATAGCTCCCCGCCGGTGGCGCCGTACAAGCAGGTGTTGCCCATGATGATGGTGTTGCGCGCCACGAAGCTGGATTGGCGATGCGGCTTCAACACGATCTTGCCGCCGGCCATGCCCTTGCCGACGTAGTCGTTGGCTTCGCCCTCGAGAAGCAGATGCAGTCCACCGGCATTCCACACGCCCAGGCTCTGGCCCGCCGAGCCTTTGAGCGTGACGATGAGCGGCTGTTCGCTCATGCCATTGTTGCCCCAGCGCTTGGCGATTTCGCCCGAGATGCGCGCGCCGATGGAGCGATGATAGTTGCTCACCGCGTAGGCGAACTCGCCGCCGCCCTTGGCATCGATGGCTGCGCGCATGTCGCGCAGCATCTGCTCGGCCAGCACGCCCTTGTCGAAGGGTTGATTGCGCGGATCGACGCAGTATTGCGGCTTGTCCGAGACCAGCGCGGAATTGGCCAGCAGCGGCGATAAATCCAGCTTGCGTTGCTTGGGTGTTTCGCCCGGCAGGATTTCCAGCAACTCCGTATGACCGATGAGCTCGGCCAAGGTGCGGGCTCCCATCGCCGCGAGAATCTCGCGGCATTCTTGCGCCACGAATTTGAAGTAGTTGACCACCATCTCGGGCAGCCCGATGAAGTACTTGGAGCGCAGTACATTGTGCTGCGTGGCCACGCCGGTGGCGCAATTGTTCAAGTGACAGATGCGCAAATACTTGCAGCCCAGCGCCACCATCGGCGCGGTGCCGAAGCCGAAGCTCTCGGCGCCGATCAGCGCCGCCTTGATCACGTCCAGGCCGGTCTTGAGTCCACCGTCGGTTTGCAGTCGCACGCGATGGCGCAACTCATTGGCACGCAAGGTCTGATGAGTCTCAGCCAACCCCAATTCCCACGGCGTGCCCGCATACTTGATGGAAGACAGCGGACTGGCGCCGGTTCCGCCGTCATAGCCGCTGATGGTGATCAGATCGGCATAGGCTTTCGCCACGCCGGCAGCCACCGTTCCTACCCCGGGCTCGGCCACCAGTTTCACCGAGACCAGCGCAGCCGGATTGACCTGCTTCAAGTCGAAGATCAATTGCGCCAGATCCTCGATGGAATAAATATCGTGATGCGGGGGCGGCGAAATCAAGCCGACCCCCGGGCGCGCGAATCGCAGTCGCGCAATCATGTCGTTGACCTTGTGGCCGGGCAGCTGCCCGCCCTCGCCTGGCTTGGCTCCCTGCGCGATCTTGATCTGCAAGACTTCAGCGCTGATCAGATACTCCGGCGTGACGCCGAAGCGGCCCGAGGCCACCTGCTTGATCTTGGAATTCTTCTCGGTGCCATAGCGCACCGGGTCCTCGCCGCCTTCGCCGGAGTTGGAACGCGCGCCTAAGCGGTTCATGGCGATGGCCAAGGCCTCATGCGCTTCCGGCGACAGCGCGCCCAAGGACATGCCGGCGCTGTCGAAGCGCGCGAGAATGGCGGACACCGGCTCGACCTGCTCGATCGGAATCGGCTTGGCGCGACCGCTCAATTTCAGCAAATCGCGGATGCACGACACCGGCCGCTCGTTCACCAATGCGGCGAACTGTTGATACTGCTCGTAGCTGCCGGTCATCACCGCCGATTGAAGCGTCGCCACCACATCCGGGTTGTACATGTGGTACTCGCCGTCGTGAATGTACTTGAGCAAGCCTCCCTGCTCCACCGCTTCATTGCGATCCCAGGCACGCGCCGCCAAATATTCGCCATCGGCCTGCAAGTCCGAGAAGTCCGCACCCTTGATGCGGCACTCGGTGCCTTCGAAGCACAGATCGACGACTTCATCGCCCAAGCCGACGATTTCGAACAATTGTCCGCTGCGATAGCTGGCGATGGTGGAGATGCCCATCTTGGACATGATCTTGAACAATCCCTTGCGGATGCCGCGCCGGTAACTGCGCCCCAGCTCCTGGCGCGCCGCGGCCTCCATTTTCAGCGCACCCTTGCGCATCAGATCGAACAGGGTTTGATAGGCCAGATACGGATAGACCGCCGTGGCGCCGTAGCCGATCAGGCAGGCAAAGTGATGCGCATCGCGCGCCGTGCCGGTTTCCACCAAGATGTTGCAGCGGCAGCGCAAACCGGTGGCGACCAGCCGATGATGCACGGCGCCCGTGGCGAGCAGCGCATGCATGGGCAGCTTGCCCTTGACCAAGTAACGATCCGAAAGCAACAGCACCAGCTTGCCGCTGCGTACCGCTTGTTCCGCCTGATCGCACACTTTCAGCAGCGCGGACTTTAAATCCAGCTGCTCGTCGTATTGCAGATCGATGAATTCGTTCGGCACGCCATCGTCGGCCAGCGCCACGATTTGCCGCAGCTTGCGCTGCGACAGCACCGGGGAACTCAAGATGATGTGTTCCGCATGCTGCGGACCCGGCACGAATATGTTCGCTTCGCGTCCGATTTGAGTCTGCAGCGACATGACGATGCCTTCGCGCAGCGAATCGATCGGCGGATTGGTGACTTGGGCGAATTGCTGGCGAAAATAGTCGTACAGCGAGCGCGCCTTCTTCGACAGCACCGGCATGGGGGTATCGTCGCCCATCGACCCCACCGCTTCGCTTTCATCTTCGGCCAGCACGCGAATGATTTCGTCGCGCTCCTCGGCCGACACGTTGTACATCTTTTGATACAGAGCCAGCGTGTCTCGATCGAAGGGCTCCGCGGCCAGGCGCGGATCGATCAGATCGGTTTGCAGGTAGCGCACGCCTTTCTTCAGCCACGCCTTGTAGGGGTGACGGCTCTTCAGCAACTCATCGACCCGCGCGGTATCGAGCAGTTCCGAGGTCTGGAGGTCGACCGCCAGCATTTCGCCCGGACCGAGCTTGCCTTTCTTCACCACGTCTTCCGGCGCGTAGTCCCACACGCCGGCTTCCGAGGCGATGGTGATATGACGATTTTTGGTGATCACCCAGCGCGCCGGACGCAGACCATTGCGATCCAAGGTGCAGCAGGCGTAGCGACCATCGGTGAGCACGATGCCGGCAGGCCCATCCCAGGGCTCCATGTGCGTGGCATAGTACTCGTAGAACGCCTTCAGATCCGGATCGATCATGTCGACCGATTGCCAGGCCGGCGGGATCAGCAAGCGCATGGCTTGCATGGGATCCAAGCCGCCGACCAGCAACACCTCCAGCATGTTGTCCAGCGACTGCGAGTCAGAGCCCGTGAGTGAAACCAGCGGCAGAATGTCGCCCAGGTCCGGCAGTACCGGCGAACGAAACAATGGCCCGCGAGCCTGCGCCCAACTGCGGTTTGCTGAAATCGTATTGATTTCGCCGTTGTGCGCCAGGTA
>JAXDQN010000532.1:0-3899 GCA_034667865.1 Gammaproteobacteria bacterium | reverse complement strand
CGCCGGTCTGGCGCGCTGGTTTTCGCGCAGCGGCATTGCGCTGGCCACTGCCCTGTATTTGAGCCTGGCGCGCGTCGGCTCCTACGCGGTGGACACCTCCACGGCATGGGCCGCTTCGCTATATGCCCGCGGCTGGCAAGCGCCGCTGTGGCTCGGCGCCGCGATCGCTTTTGCAGGCTGCGTTGCCGCCGGCGTGTTTTACTGGATGGATCGTCGACACGGCTCGTCCATGGGCGCGCCAGACGTGCAGGTCAAGGAGCGCATCCGTTGGAGCGAACTGTTCAGTTTTGACCTGTCCTTCTGGTGCATCCTGGCGCTGCACGTTCTATACGCGGCGGTGTTCTTTCCATTCCGCACCACCTATGCCATCGAATACTTCCAGCACGTCAAGGGTCTGACTCTGGAGGATGCAGGCGTCGCCAATAGCTGGGTATTTTTTGCCGCCATTTTCACAACACCGATTTTCGGACTGGCCGCCGATCGCTTCGGTCACCGCGCGCTGATGCTAACCTTCGGCACCCTGCTGCTGCCGTTGACTTTCGTGGTGTTGGGCCTGACCCATCTCAGCCTGTGGGTGTCGACGGTCATGATGGGCGTCAGCTTCTCGTTGGTGCCCGCCGTCATATGGCCCGCCACCACCATCATTGTCGAACCGAAACGGCTGGGAACGGCCTTGGGATTGATCACCCTGATTCAAGCGCTGGGTATGGCGGCCGCGAATGTGGTGGCCGGCTGGCTGGGCGACAAAGCCGGCGCCGGCGCGGAGAACCCTGCGGGCTATTCCCCGATGCTGTGGTTTTTCTTTTTGCTCAGCCTCACCGCTCTGGCCTCCGCCATCCTGCTGTGGCGCCGCGAATCCAGCAATCTCGGACATGGGCTTGAAGAGGCCCGTCGGCCCACGGCGCTGGCAGTCGGCTGAGCGGTCCACCGCGTCAGCGAATGGCTGCGATCTCCTGCATGGAAATCGGCAACAGCGGCATATCGACGTGGCTCGGCGTCGCGCCGCCCGAGTACACCCGTTGCGTGGCCTTCTGATAGTCGGTCGGTTTCGCCACAAAGATATTGTCGATGAACTTTTGCGGATTGCGATCGTACAGCGGGAACCAAGAGGACTGGACTTGCACCATGATGCGATGTCCGGGCAAGAAAACATGGTTGGCATTCGGCAGCGCGTACTTATATTCCAACACCTTGCCGGCGGTGATGGCCGCGGGGTGCTCTAGACTGGTGCGGTAGCGCCCTCGGAAAATATCGGCCGACACCATCAGTTGATAGCCGCCCATGTCGGTTTGCTCCGGCACTTCGTCCGGATACACATCGATCAGCTTCACCACCCAGTCCGCATCGGTGCCGGAGGTGGAGGCTTGCAAATGCACCATGGGCTGACCGGCGATTCGCACCGGCTCGGTCAGCACCTTGCTGGTGTAAACCAGGACGTCGGTTCGATCCGAGAAATTGCGTTGATCGTCGACCAACCATTGGCGCCAGGTCGAATCGTTCCAGTACACCGGGCGAACCGGCCGCAGGCGATAGGGCACGGGCTTCGCAGGGTCGGACACATATTCTTCGAAGCCGCTGCTCCCCGGCGAATCGAACGACAAGGCACCGCCCTTCATCAGATACATTGGCTGCGAGCTCGACTTGCAGCCGCGTTCGCAACTCTGCGGCCACTGCTGATAGCGGCGCCAGGTATTCGTCCCAGTCTCGTACGCGAGCACCGGCGGCGTCGCGGCTTGCGGCGCATGGTCCTTCAGATGCTGATCCAAGAAGGGTTGCAGCACGGCGTGGCGGAACCACGCCGATTGATCGCCGTTGAAATGCAGCGCGCCCAAACTGCTGCCGTTGCCATTCGAACCGCCGTGATTCCACGGCCCGATCACCAGAAAGTTTTTGTCGTTGCCGGAATCTTTCGGCTCGGTGGCGGCATAGGCTGCGGTAGCGCCGTAGATGTCCTCCTGATCCCACAAACCATCGATGTTCATGGTGGGCACCGTCAGCGGCTGCGATGCCAGGATGCGATCCACCGCCTGCTGCTGCCAGAACGAATCGTAGGCCGGGTGTGCAGCCAGTCGTTGCCAAAATGGCAAATTGTCCGCGCCGCTGCGCTGTGCAATTGCTTGCGCCCCCGCCCCTAAGAAGGCGTCATAGTCATCGTAGCCGCTGCGCCAAAGCAATTCGTCGGAGCTGCGGCTGGCCGTTTGCTGGAAGGTATAGTCCAACGCATAAATCTGCCGGAACGCGCCGTTGTGAAACCAATCATCGCCGCGCCAGACATCCACCATGGGGGCAATCGCCACCGCGACTTTAAGCGCCGGATGCGGGTTGATGGTCGCCATCAGCACCAAATAGCCGCCATAAGAGGTGCCGATGATGCCGACGTTTCCGTTGCTTTCGGCGACGTTTTTCACCAGCCAGTCGATGGTGTCCCAGGTGTCGGTGGAATGATCGGTGGTGCTGGCATTCAAGGGCCCGATCAGCGGCCGGTTCATGACATAGCTGCCTTCGGATTTGAACTTGCCGCGCACATCTTGGGCAATCAGGATGTAGCCGGCGGCGGCCATCACATCGTCGCCCATTGGGATGACACCGGCCAGATGCGCGCTGTCGGACTGTGCGAAGGCCTTGCCGGCGCCATACGGCGTCCGGGTGAGCAACATGGGCGCCGAGCGAGCCCCTTTGGGCACGAGAATCACCGTGTGCAGCTTCACGCCATCGCGCATCTCGATCATCTCTTCGCGCCGGATGAAATCGAAGGCGTCGAGCGTGGGCATGAACTTGTCGGGAATGTCGCTGGGCAGATCCGGCGCGGGCTTTTGCGCAAGCGCCGGCGAGCCGGTCAATGCCATCAGCAGCAGCGTCGCTGCGCCGCCGATCAATCCGCTGAACTTGCGCACCTTGAGTCTCCCCTGCCCCATTGAAGGGCGAATTGTACGAAACGCGGCACCCTTCTTGTGCACTACTTGGCGCGACCCGCTCGCGCCGAGCCTGGCAGAGCCGCTGGTCGAACCACCGCGATATATTGCAAAATTTTTTCGGGCGCGCTGTTATACCATCGAAATAACTCTGCTTTGTCTTATCCCCAACCCGTGAGAAAACCATGAATAACCCCGCGACTCCGCCGACCGGTTTCTTGGGAAGCAGATGGATGCAGCTCATTCTCGGCCTGATTTGCATGATGGCCATCTCCAGCCCGCAATATGTGTGGACGCTGTTCACCAAGCCCCTGACGGCACAGCTCGGCGTTCAGCTGTCGCAGCTACAAGTGACCTTTTCCATCTTCATCGTGCTGCAGACATTCTTGTCGCCGCTGCAGGGTTTTTTGATCGAAAAGTTTGGCCCCAAATTGTTGCTGGCGGCCGGCGCCATTTTGACCGGGTTGAGTTGGATTCTGGCATCGTCGGCCACCACCTTGATGGCGGTGTACCTCACCTACGGCTTGCTGGGCGGCATCGGCACCGGCGTCATTTACGTCGGAATCGTCGGATTGATGGTGGGCTGGTTTCCCGACCGGCGCGGCCTGGCCGCCGGAGTGGTGGCCGCCGGCTACGGCATGGGTGCGGTGCTGACGACTTTTCCAGTGACCAACAGCATTGCCAAACTCGGCTATCAAGAAACGCTGCAACACTTTGGCTTGATCTTCGGCGCGATCGCCTGTCTCGCGGCGTTAGGCATGAAGAGCCCGCCCAAGGGATGGATGGCAGATTACATCGCCCGCAACCGCAAGACGGAAGGACTGGGTTCCGGGCCGATGCTGAAAACGCCGATCTTTTGGTTGATGTTCCTCATGATGACCATGATGTCGACCTCGGGTTTGATGGTGATTTCGCAAATGGCGACATTTTCCAAGGACTTCGGCATTGCCGGCGCCGTGGTATTTGGGATGGCGGCTTTGCCCCTGG
>JAXDQN010000531.1:0-12626 GCA_034667865.1 Gammaproteobacteria bacterium | reverse complement strand
TTGGTGACTCGATAGATGAACCATGAAAATTGCTTTGGCCCGTGACGCATGATGCGATCGAATTGTTTCAACGCGCGCTTGGCGGTGGCCGGCTGAGTTCGACAGGCATGAATGGCCTCCGCGGCTGCGATGCCGCTGTTCATGGCGAGCATCACGCCCGATGAGAATACGGGATCGATGAAGGTGTAGGCATCGCCGATCAAAAAGTAATTGGCGCCATGGCTGTGATCGCAGGCGTAGGAATAATTGCCGGTAGCTTCGACTTCCGAAATCAACGTCGCGTCTTTGAGCTTCTCGGCCAACGGCGGGCACAGCGCAATCGTCGCCAGAAAAAACTCGCGCGTCGAGGTCGCCCGAGTCTTCAAGTAGTGCGGCCACACCACGGCGCCGATGCTGGTGGCGCCGTCCGCCAGCGGAATGAACCAAAACCAGCCATGATCGAACCAGAAAATGGCGATGTTGCCCTCGCGCTTGCCGCACTCGCGTCGAGCGCCGCTGAAGTGAGCGTACAGGGCCGCGCTGTTGTGTTTCTTGTTGCGGCGTTTTGCCTGCAGCCGGCTGCCGAGAAAGGTGTCGCGCCCCGACGCATCGATGATGGCGTCAGCCGTCCAAGTCTGGGTGCGGCCGTCTTCATGCTCCGCGCGGACGCGCGCGCCGTGCTCGACGAATTCAATGTCGCGCACACGACAGCCTTCGATCACCTGCGCGCCGAGCTGACCGGCGCGCCGCCACAATATTTCGTCAAATTCCGAGCGCCTGACTTGATAGGCCAGCTGCAGCGACTTATCCCAGCCATTGGCGAATTCAAACTCCTGATGGCGGCCATCTGATGGCGAGACGAACTCGGCGCCCCATTTTTCCATGCCGATGGCGCGGATTTGGTCCGCCACCCCGAGACGCTCTAGCAACGGCAGGTTGGCGGGCAGCAGGGATTCGCCGATGTGAAAACGCGGATGCCGGGCTTTTTCCAGCACCACCACCCGATAACCATGTTCCGCCAGCACGCTTGCGGCGCTGGAACCGGCGGGGCCGCCGCCGACCACCAGCACGTCACAAGAGGAAATGGTCTCGGGCATCATAAATTCGCCTTGTAACGGTCTTATTGAGTGAACCTAAGGGCCCGCTCCCAAGTCTATCGTGCCGACAAACACCGGTCCAACGCCTGTTAAGATACCGACATGCACATTTTGATTGTCGAAGACGACGAGATTGCGCGCGATTACCTGGCCAAGGCGCTGCGGGAAGCCGGTCACACCGCCGACACCGCGGTAAACGGTCTGGAGGGCCTGCAAATGGCGTCGTCGATGGCCGTCGACCTGGCGATCATCGACCGCATGCTGCCCAAAATGGATGGGTTGGCCTTGGTGCAATCCTTGCGCGCCACGGGCCGCAAAATGCCGGTGCTGATATTGAGCGCGCTCGGCGACGTCGATGACCGCATCACCGGACTGCGAGCGGGCGGCGACGATTATCTGACCAAACCGTACCACATGGCTGAATTGCTGGCGCGCATCGACGCCCTGGCGCGCCGCGGCGACGGCGGCGGCGCCGAAGCGAACACCCGCTTGAAGCTCGCCGACCTGGAGCTCGACCGCATGACTCGGCGGGTCACGCGCAACGGCAAAAAGATCGAGCTGACCGCGCGCGAATTTCAGCTGCTCGAATTCATGATGCGGCACAGCGGCCAAGTGGTGACGCGCACCATGCTGCTGGAGGGGGTATGGGATTACCACTTCGATCCGCAGACCAATGTGATCGACGTGCACATCAGCCGCCTGCGGCAGGCCATCGATAAGGACTTCGACAAGCCGTTGCTACACACGGTGCGCGGTGCAGGGTACAGCTTGCGCGAAGACGAATAGCGGGCCCCGCGATGGGACCCGATCAGCGCTTCCTCGGCATCCTCGACACCTCTCCGTTCCGTATTGCCATCCTCTATTCCCTGGTGTTCGCCTGCGGCGCCGCGGCGTTGCTGGGTGCGGTGGATTTCGCCGTCTCGAGGGTGGTGGACGGCAGCACCGACAATTTGATCGAGGCGGAGGTGCAGGGGTTGCGCGAACAGATGTTGGTGCTGTCGCGCGGCGATTTCATCGAGCTGGTGGAACAACGCTCCCAGGATCAGGACGTCCGCGGTGCGGTCTATTTGATGGTGGATCCGCAGCTGCGGCCGGTGGCGGGCAATGTCCCGGCGTGGCCCAAGGGCGATGCCAGCGGCAGCAAGTGGTTCATGTTCAAAGTGTCGGTGCCGTTCGGCGACGAAACCCGCGAACATGAGATGCGCGCGCAGCGCTTTCCGCTGCCGGGCAATTACCGCATGTTGGTGGGGCACGATGTGCAGGAGCGGCAGGACGTCAAGAGCCTGATGATGCGCGGCTTGATCACGGCGGTGGTGCTGACCCTGTTGCTGGGACTGGGCGGAGGATTTTGGATGGGCCGGCGCATCCTGGCCCAGGCCGGCGCGATTTCCGCCGTGGCCACGCAGATCATGCGCGGCGACCTGTCGCAGCGGCTTCCGGTGCGCAACGCCGATGATGAAATCAATACGCTGGCGCGCGAGATCAACAGCATGCTCGATAAAATCGAGCAATTGACCCTCGGCATGCGCACGGTGCTCGACAGCGCGGCACACGACCTGCGCACCCCGCTGAATCGCTTGCAGGCCACCGCCGAAGGCGCCATGACCACATTGGCGCCCGGTTCGCCGGAACGGCGCGTGCTGGAGCGTGTGACCAGCGAGGTCGATCACATGCGCAGCACCTTGGACGCGCTGCTGCGCATCGCGCTGGCGGAAACCGGCACGGTCGCGCGCGAGCCGGTGGACTTATCCGAGCTGGTTGCCAGCGTGGTGGAGTTGTACGCGCCGGTCAGTGAACAGCGCGGCATCGTACTCGAGAGTTCGGTGGCCGCCGGCGCGCAGGTCCAGGGAAGTCGGCAGCTGCTCGCGCAGGCACTGGCCAACCTCATCGACAATGCCATCAAGTTTACGCCGGATGGCGGCAGGATCCGCGTGGCGCTGCGCGGCTCGTCCGGCGCCCCCGAGGTGACCGTCGAGGACAATGGACCGGGCATTCCTGCCGACAAGCGCGAAATCGTGCTCGGCCGCCGCGTGCGGCTCGATGAGGCGCGCAATGTTCCCGGCTCCGGCCTGGGGCTGTCGCTGGTGGCCGCGGTGACGAAATTGCATGGCGCGCATTTGGTGTTGGATGATGCCGCCCCGGGATTGAAGGTTTCGATGAAGTTCTGAATTCAATAAGAGCAACACAGGAGTATTCATGTCGCGACTATTGGTATGTGCCGTGAGCGCGGCGCTGGTGGTGGGATGCGCGGGTCACGAGACCGCGGTTCCGAAAAACCCGGCGCCTGGTCTCACTTCGGGCATCGACTTGCAGTGGGTCGATAAGTCGGTGCGGCCGCAGGATGATGTGTATCAGTACCTGAACGGCAAATGGCTGACGAGCTTTCAGATTCCGGCGGACAAGGGCGTGTATGGCTCGTTCACCGCCATCGATGACGCCATTCAAGCGGAGTTGCGCGGCATCATCGAAAGCCTGCCGCAGAGCGGCGGCGACGCCGATACCCAGAAGGTGGTGGACCTGTACGCCAGCTTCATGGACGAGCAGCGCCTGGAAACCCTGGGTCTGCAGCCGCTGCAAGCCGATTTCGCCGCCATCGATGCGATGAAGGACGCCGGCGCGATTCCCGCCGTCATGGCGCACCTCACCAAGACGGGCGCCGGCGGACCGTTCGGTCTGGGCGTCGGCGTGGATGCCAAGAATTCCTCGCAGTATGCGGTCACGATCTCGCAAAGCGGTCTCGGGCTGCCGGATCGCGACTACTACCTGAAGGACGACGCCAAGCTCAAGGCAGCGCGCGTCAAGTACGTTGCGCACGTGGAAAAAATGCTGACCATGGCGGGCGACAGCCAGGCAGGAAAAAATGCCGCGGCGATTCTCGCCTTGGAAACCTCGATCGCCCAAGTGCAGTGGACCCGCGTCGAGAACCGCGATCCGATCAAGACCTACAACAAGAAATCGTTCGGCGAATTGCCGCAGGTCATGCCGGGATACGATTGGCGCAGCTACCTGCACGGCACCGGCATCGATGGCAGAGTGGACGCGCTGATCGTCACCCAACCGAGTTATTTCGCGGGTTTGAGCAAAATATTGGCCGCGACGCCGCTGCCGGTGTGGAAGGCCTATTTCAAGTGGCGCGTGCTGTCCGCCGCCGCGCCCTATCTGTCGAAACCGTTCGTCGATGAGCGCTTTGCCTTCAGCGGCACGGTGCTGCGCGATGTGCCGGAGAATCAACCGCGCTGGAAGCGCGCCATCAACCTGATCGACTTTGGCCTGGGCGAGGCGTTGGGCAAGCGCTACGTGGAGAAGTATTTTCCGCCGGAGAGCAAGGCGCGCATGCAGGTGCTGGTGCGCAATGTGCTCGAAGCTTACCGCCGCGACATAGAGCTTTTGGATTGGATGAGCGCCGACACCAAGGTGGGCGCGCAGCAGAAGCTGGCCAAGGTGTCGCCGAAGATCGGCTACCCGGACCGTTGGCGCGACTACAGTGCGCTGCGCATCGAACGTGGCGATCTGCATGGCAATGTGGTTCGGGCCGCCGAATTCGAGTACTGGCGCAATGTCGACAAATTGGGCAAGCCCGTCGACCGCGGCGAATGGAGCATGACGCCGCAAACCGTCAATGCGTACTACAACCCCACCAAGAATGAGATCGTGTTTCCGGCCGCTATCCTGCAGCCGCCGTTCTTTGACGCCCAAGCCGACGATGCGGTCAATTACGGCGGCATCGGTGGAGTGATTGGCCACGAGTTGAGCCACGGGTTCGATGATCGCGGCAGTCAATACGACGCTGACGGCAATCTGCACGACTGGTTCACCAAGGAAGACCACGAAAAGTTCGCAGCCAAGACCAAGGCGCTGGTGGACCAGTACAACGCCTATGAGCCTGTGCCGGACTATCACGTGAACGGTGCCTTGACCCTGGGGGAGAACATCGGCGACAACTCCGGCTTGGCGATTGCCTACCGGGCGTATCACCTGTCGTTGGGACTGCATGACGCGCCGGTAATCGACGGGTTCAGCGGCGATCAGCGCTTGTACTTGGGATGGGCGCAGGTGTGGCGCGGCAAGGCGCGTGAGGCGGAAAAGATTCAGCGCATCAAAACCGATCCGCATTCCCCGCCCGAGGTCCGCGGCTTGGCGCCACTGCGCAACCAGGCCGGTTTCTACAAGGCGTTTGGCTTGAAGCCGGGAGACAAGATGTACCTGCCGCCGGAGCAGCGGGTCAACATCTGGTAACAGCGGTTTCTGCGGAAGCGTCAAATTGCCGGCGGTGCTCGAGGGCACCGCCGGCGTCTTAACTATCTGAAATATATATAGAAATGTTCTAGCAGGCGTCTGGCATAGAACTTGCTCGAGTCCCTCTGCGCGCACCGCGCTTATCGGGAATCGATCTATGGCTGACGCTGCCGACGAAGCACCTCCCCCTCCGCCGAAGAAATCTGGCGGCCCCATGGGCGCCATCATGAGCGGCCTGGGCACGTTCGTGTTCGCGCTGCTCGCCGTGATCGTCGGCGGGTTCATCAATGCCAAGCTGCACCCCCTGCCGGACCTGCAGTTGGACAAGGACGGCAAGATCACGGCGATCGTGCCGGTCGCCGCGGCCAGCGGCCACGGCGAAAGCGCAGAGGGCGGCAAGCTATCCCTGTACTACGCCATCGATCCGCCGCTGGTGGTGAATTTCGAAGACGGCTCGGTGGTGCGCTTCCTGCAGATCACCATGGAAATTGCGGCGCACGATCAAAAAGCGCTCGACAGCGTGCAAAAGAATATCCCGCTGATCCGCAACAACCTGTTGCTGCTGATGAGCAATCGCAACTACCAAACGATGATGTCGCGCGAGGGCAAGGAAAAACTGCGCCAGGAGGCGCTGACGGAAGTCCGCGCGGTGCAAAAGAAGGCAGGCGGCGGCGATGTCGACGATGTGCTGTTCACCAGCTTCGTGGTGCAGTAATGGCCATCTCGAATGAAGAAGTAGAGGCGTTGCTCGAGAACAGCAGCGACGGCAACGATGCCGGCGCCGCCGTGCGTCCCTATGATTTCACGGCGCAGCGCATCAATCGAACCCAGCTGCCGTTGCTCGAAGCCATCAACAGGAGTTTTGCCGACCGCGCGGCCGTCTCGCTCTCGGGACTGCTGGGCCGCTCCGCCACGCTGCAATATGATTCGATGGAAGCGGTGAAGGCCGCAGACCTGCAGGTCTCCTTGCCGATGCCCGCCAGCATCGCCGTGGTCCGATTGAAACCTCTGAACGGCTTCGCTTTCATCAGTGTCGAGCCCGCGTTACTGCTGACCTTGCTGGATGGATTCTTCGGCGGCACCGGCCGGCCGAACACCGACAGCCAAGCGGCGGCCGCGCCCGCGGCGCAGCGCTTCATGGCGTTGATGCTGCGCAGCTTTGCGGCCGACGTGACGGCGGCTTGGAGTCCGGTGGCGCCGCTGGAGCTTGAACTGGTGAAACAGGAAACCAACCCCCGTTTGGTGCAGTTGGGCAGCCCGCAAGAATCCGTGATCGTCGCAAAATTCACCGTGGAATTTGCGGCGCGCAGCGGCCGCATCGATTGGCTGCTGCCGGAAGCCTTGTTGGCGCCGCATCGCGAAGCGTTGTCCGGCGAGACCGGTGCCGTGCCGGTGCGCAAGCAAGAGGCCTGGGCGCCGACGCTGACGAACGCTTTGCAGGACGCACAGCTCGATACCCGCGCGGTGCTTGCCGAAGCGCAGATCAGTTTGCGCGAGCTGGTGAGTCTCAATGCCGGCGACATCATTCCGATCGAGGCGCCGCAGCAAGTCACGTTGCTGGCCGGCGAGGTGCCTCTGTATCAGGGCCGTTTCGGCATATCGCAAGGGCGCAACGCGCTCAAAATCGTTTCAGGAGTTTCTCGATGAGCATGCCCGATCCGAAGACCGCGGTGGCGCGCGCCAAATTCGGCGACTTGAGTCCCACCGCCGCCGGCGCGGCCGGCGAAATGAATTTGAATTTGATCCTGGATGTGGCGGTAACCCTCGCCCTGGAAGTCGGCCGCGCAAAAATGTCGGTGCGCGACTTGCTGGCGCTGGCGCCGGGCGCGGTGGTGGAGTTGGACCGCCTCGCCGGCGAACCCCTCGATGTGCTGGTGAATGGCGTGCGCATCGCGCGCGGTGAAGTGGTGGTCGTGAATGAAAAATTCGGCATTCGCCTGACGGATGTCGTGAGCGCCACCGAAAGGATGGAGCACGCCAAATGACGGAGCTGGCGCAACCCGCCTCTCCGCTTTCGGTCGGCAGCTTGATGCAGCTCAGCCTGAGTCTGATCGCCATCGTTGCGCTGATCCTGGCGATCGGTTGGGTGCTGAAACGCTTCAAACTGGCCGTGCCGCATCGCTCGGCCGACAGTGCGGTGCTCGATGAACTCAGTGTCGGCCCGCGCGAGCGCATCGTGCTGGTGCGCGTCGGCGATGCGCAGGTGCTGATCGGCATCGGCCCCGGCGGTATCGTGCCCTTGACGCCGCTGAGCACCCCTATCGCGCTGCAGCCGGCTGCGGCCGCGCCGGCTTTCGCCGACCGATTGCGCGACTTGATGAAGCGCCAGCCGTGAAGTCGCTCAACTGGCGCAGTTGGCTGATGTGCGCCGTTGTGCCGGTGCTGTTGCTGCTGCCGTTGGGTTTCGCGGCGGCGCAGTCGGCACCCGCGTCCTTGCCCGCAGTCGCCATCAAAACCGCCGCGGACGGCGCGCAAACCTATTCGCTGACTTTCCAGATCCTGATTCTGATGACGGCGCTGACCATGCTGCCGGCGATTCTGCTGGCCATGACGGCGTTCACCCGCATCATCATCGTCTTGTCGATCCTGCGCCAGGCCTTGGGTATGGCGACCACGCCCTCCAACCAGGTGCTGACGGGTCTCGCCTTGTTCATGACCTTCTTCGTCATGGGCTCCACGCTCGAACAATCCTACGCCGGCGGCATCAAGCCCTACATGGACGGACAGTTGGCGGGCGAACTGGCCATTGAACGTACGGTCGCACCGTTGAAGAAGTTCATGCTGGCGCAGACCCGCGAGAATGACCTGCAGCTGTTCTCAAAGCTGTCGGGCAAACCGCAATTCGCCAGCCCCGAGGATGTGCCGATGATGGTGCTGGTCCCCACCTTTATCACCAGCGAACTGAAAACCGCGTTTCAGATCGGTTTCATGATCTTCATTCCCTTCCTGGTGATCGATTTGGTGGTGGCGAGCGTGCTGATGTCCATGGGCATGATGATGCTCTCGCCGGTGCTGGTGTCGCTGCCCTTCAAGATCATGCTGTTCGTGGTGGTCGACGGCTGGACTCTGTTGATGGGCACATTGGCGTCGAGTTTCCATCAATGACTCCGGAAAACGTCATGGATCTGGCGCACAAGACGCTGCTGGTGACTTCGATGATCGCCGCGCCGTTGCTGCTCATCGCGCTGCTTGCCGGCCTGGTCATCGGCATGCTGCAGGCCGCCACCCAGATCAACGAATCGACCTTGAGTTTCATTCCGAAATTGCTGCTGCTGGTGCTGACGCTGTTCGCGGCGGGCCCGTGGATCCTGCGCGTGCTGATCGATTTCACCCGCGATCTGTATGCCAGCATTCCGAGCATGATTGGCTGATCCGATGCAGCCGCTCACACTCAACGCCGCCGATGTGCAGATGTGGGTAAGCCGCCTGTGGTGGCCCGCGCTGCGCGTCGGCGGCTTCGTGCTCACCGCGCCCATCGCCAGCGAAACTGCCGTGCCGCGGTTGGTGAAAGTGGTGCTGACGCTGTCGCTGGCGTTCCTGCTGGCGCCCTTGGTGCAGGAGCCGGCGGGGCTGTCGATATTCACGGCCCAAGGAATGCTGGCGGCGATCACCGAGGTTCTCATCGGCGTCGCAATCGGCATGATGGTGCAAGTCGCCTTCGAAGCCCTGGTGTTCGCCGGTCAGACGATCTCCTTGACCATGGGCTTGGGCTTTGCCACTTTGGTCGATCCGCAGCGCGGCGCGCAGACGCCGGTACTGGGACAGATGTTCATGATCTTCGGCACGCTGATCTATCTTTCGATCAACGGCCATTTGATTCTGATCGGCGCCCTGGCCGAAAGTTTTCATGGCCTGCCGATCGGTGCTGCGCACGTCGACGGCCATTTTCTGCTGTCGGTCGTGCTCTGGGGCGCGCGGGTCTTCGATGCGGGCTTGCTGATCGCACTGCCTGCGGTGATTGCGCTGGTCATCGTCAATTTGGCCTTGGGCGTGGTGACGCGCGCCGCACCGCAACTCAACCTATTCGGCATCGGCTTCACCATCACCTTGATGAGCGGCTTCTTCGTATTGATTGCCGGACTCGATGGAATCATGTCGGGCATCGCCAGCCTCATCAACAGCGCACTGATGGCAGCGTCCGCGCTGGTCGGCGCACCGGCCGCGGGGGTGCCCTGATGGCCGCCGAAGCAGAGACGGGTGGCGAACGCACCGAAGAACCTTCGCAACGACGCCTGCAGGACGCCCGCGAACGCGGCCAGATCCCTCGCTCCCGCGAGCTCACCAATTTCGCCACCATGATCGGCGGCAGCGCCACGTTGGTGGCGATCGGCGGATCCTTGACCGCGCATCTGTCGCAGATGATGCGCAGCGGCCTGTCGATCGACGTCAAAGCGCTGAGCGACACCCATTCCATGGTGTCGGCGCTTACCAGCGCGGCATTCATTGCCGTCACGGCAGTGCTGCCGGTGTTCGGCGCTCTGGTGGCTCTGGTGCTGCTGGCCTCCGTGATGCTGGGCGGGTGGAATTTCAGCCCCAACGCGATGGCGCCCGACTTTTCGCGTCTCAGTCCCTTATCGGGCGTGAAGCGGCTATTCGGATTGCATGGCGTGTCGGAGCTCGGCAAGGCGTTGCTCAAGCTGCTGGTGGTCGGCGGCGTCTGCGCCGGTATCGTGTCGTGGTTGTTCGGCGATGTATTGTCTCTGGCACGCATGGAGCCGCGCGCCGCCATCGGCCGGGGCGCGGGCCTGCTGAGTTGGGCCTTCGTCTGGTTGTGCGCATCGTTGGCGCTGGTGGCGCTGGTCGATGTGCCGCTGCAACTGTTCCAGTTCAAACGCCAGCTGCGCATGACTCGCCAGGAACTGCGCGATGAATCCAAGGAACTGGACGGGCGTCCCGAGACCAAGCAGCGCATCCGCCAGATGCAGCAGATGCTGGCGAGACGCCGCATGCTGCACAAGGTGCCGACGGCCGACGTGGTGTTGGTCAATCCGACGCACTTCGCGGTGGCCTTGAAATATGATCCGAAAAAGATGCGCGCACCGCGGGTTCTGGCCAAGGGCGCCGATCTGGTCGCGGCCAACATCCGGCGCGTCGCCGAAGAGCATCGCGTGCCGATTTTCGAATCGCCGAAATTGACGCGCGCGTTGTACCGCTCCACCGATCTGGACAAGGAGATCCCGGCCGGCTTGTACATGGCGGTGGCGCAGGTGCTGTCGTACATCTTCCGCATCAAGACCCTCAACCCGACGCTGGCAGCGCGCCTGACGCGGCCTGATCCGAAAGTCAGCGACGAGTTCGAAGCATGAGCGTGCGCGGCGCAGCCACCACCTTCGGCGACTTTGCCCGCAACGGCCTCGGCGTGCCGCTGCTGGTGATGGTGGTCATCGCCATGATGGTGCTGCCGCTGCCGGCATTTCTGTTGGACGTGTTCTTCACCTTCAACATCTCGCTGTCCCTGTTGATCCTGCTGGCCGTGATCTATGTGCGCCGCGCCTTGGAATTCGCCACCTTTCCGACGGTTCTGCTCGGCGCCACCTTGCTGCGTTTGGGGCTGAACGTCGCCTCCACGCGCATCGTGCTGATCAATGGCCACACCGGCGCGCATGCCGCCGGACACGTGATCGCGGCCTTCGGCCAGTTCGTGGTCGGCGGCAACTATGCGGTGGGCATGGTGGTTTTCATGGTGCTGGTGATCATCAATTTCGTCGTGATCACCAAGGGCGCCGGACGCATCTCGGAAGTCAGCGCGCGTTTCACCCTGGACGCGATGCCCGGGCGGCAAATGGCCATCGATGCCGACTTGAATGCCGGCATCATCACCCAGCCCGAGGCCATCACCCGCCGGCAAGAAGTGCGCGAGGAAGCGGATTTCTACGGCGCCATGGACGGCGCCAGCAAGTTCGTGCGCGGCGATGCGGTCGCCGGCATTTTGGTCGTATTCATCAATCTGTTCGGCGGCACCATCATCGGCGCGGCGCAGCATGGCATGTCGCTGGCCGATGCCGGCCGCACCTACGCGCTGCTGACCATCGGCGATGGTTTGGTGGCGCAAATTCCGGCGCTGTTGTTGTCGGTGGCGGTGGCGATTTTGGTCACGCGCGTTTCGCGTCCGCACGACATGGGACAGCAGATTTTTTCGCAGGTCTTGAGCGAACCCAAGGCGCTGGGCGTTACTTCGGGAATTCTCGCACTGCTGGGCATTATTCCCGGCATGCCCAATGTGGTGTTCCTGTCGATGGCGGCGGCGTCCGCCTTCGGCGCCTATACCTTGGGCCGGCGCCGCATCGCCGCCAAGGGAACTGCTTTGGTGCCGGGCGCCGGCGCTGCGGCCGCGCCCGCAGTCCCCGCGGAGCACAAAGAACTGTCATGGGACGATGTCGAGCAGGTGGACTTGATCGGGCTGGAAGTGGGCTATCGATTGATCCCGCTGGTCGATCGCAATCAGGGCGGCGAGCTGATGGGCCGCATCAAGGGGGTACGCAAGAAGCTGTCGGAAGAACTCGGCTTCCTGGTCCAAGCCGTGCATATCCGCGACAACCTGGAGCTGGGACCGAATTCCTATCGCATCACCATTCTCGGTGCGCCGGTGGGCGAATCGGAAGTATTTCCCGATCGCGAGATGGCCATCAATCCCGGCCAGGTATCGGGCACGCTGCAGGGCTCCGCCACCAAGGATCCCGCCTTTGGATTGGATGCTGTCTGGATCGACAAGGTGCGGCGCGAGCAGGCGCAGGCGCAGGGCTACACGGTGGTGGATGCCAGCAGCGTCATCGCGACTCACCTGAGCCACTTGCTGCAGTCGCATGCCCATGAATTGTTGGGCCATGAAGAGGTGCAGCAATTGCTGAACCGCTTGGCGAAGAGCGCGCCCAAACTGATCGAAGATTTAGTGCCGAAGCTGCTGCCCATGAGCGCAGTGGTCAAGGTGCTGCAATACCTGTTGCTGGAGCGGGTGCCGATCCGCAACTTGCGCACCATCTGCGAGACGCTGGCGGAACTTGCGCCGAAGTCCCAAGACCCCGTGGTGTTGGTGGCCGCGGTGCGCGTCGCCTTGGGGCGCAGCATCGTGCAGAACGTCGGCGGACTGCGCCAGGAGCTGCCGGTGATTACCTTGGATCCCGCCCTCGAGCAGGTGTTGCAGGATTCGATGGCCGGCGGCGGCGAGTCCTCGCCGGGCTTCGAGCCGGGCCTTGCGGAGCGGATTCAAACGGCGCTGGGGGACAGTACGCGACGCCAAGAAGCCGCCGGCGAACCCGCGGTGCTGTTGGTCGCGCCGAAAATTCGCCCCTGGATTGCGCGGCTGATGCGTCACTC
>JAXDQN010000530.1:0-3777 GCA_034667865.1 Gammaproteobacteria bacterium | reverse complement strand
CATCCGCAGTACAGTCAGACGCGTGCGCCGAATTTCAGCCGATCAATCCTGAGCAGCACCGGTGTCGGGCTCGCGGGCCCAGGCGATGCGCACGTGCGGGTGACTTGCTTTGACGAGTTAGGCGCGGGCCACGTTCCCGGAACCCAGGCGGAGATCCCGACCGCCAGCGACCAGCAGGGCAGTCGCAGCTAGGACGCCAGCGTAGTCCGGGGCCGACGCGCTGCGGCGGCGGTGTCTGCTGGGATTGACCACGCCAAAGCCACACCGTGCATCCATGTGGTCCCTATGGCTCAAACTGCAGGCCTTGGTTCGCGACTCCGTTGCCGCCTGGCTTGCGCACAACGCATCCAGCTTGGGCGCGGCGCTGGCTTTCTATACGCTATTTTCCATCGCCCCGATTTTGGTGATTGCGATCGCGATCGCCGGCTATGTGTTCGGTCCAAATGTTGCGGAAACGCAATTGCTGCAGCAGATGCAGGCATTGCTCGGCGAGGCGGGCGCAAACGCGGTGCAGGGCTTGCTGGCGAGCGCCCATCACAGCGACAAGAAGGGTCTGGCGGCTGCAATTGGCATCGGCACTTTGCTGCTGGGCGCAACCAGTGTGTTCGGCGAACTGCAAAACACCCTGGCCTACATTTGGAAGACGCCGCCGCGCGACGACAGCGTGGTTTGGTGGCGCATGTTGCGCTCGCGCATTCTGTCCTTTGGCTTGATTCTCGGCGTCGGTTTCCTGTTGCTGGTGTCGCTGCTGGCCAGCACTGCGCTGGCTGCCTTCGGCAGCTGGCTGCGTGCCTACATGGTGCAATGGAATTTGCTACTGCCGGCGTTCGATTTGTTGCTGAGCTTGGCAATGAGCACCGTACTTTTCGCCATGATTTACAAGTACGTACCGAAGGAAGAGATCGACTGGAGCGATGTGTGGATTGGCGGTGTCGTAACGGCCTGTTTGTTCACCGTCGGTAAAGCTCTGATCGGTCTTTATCTGGGACGCAGTTCATTCAGTTCCGCGTACGGCGCGGCCGGGTCCATCATGGTGCTGTTGCTGTGGATATATTACTCGGCGCAAATATTCCTGCTTGGGGCCGAGTTTACCCATGTGTTCACGTACTCGCATGGCTCGCGGTCGCGGCAAAAGCAGCCGGGTGCCCGGGCCGCAAAAGTGCGCAATCCAACAGCCCGCGCTGCCGCGAAACCAAGGCGGCACGCACGGGCCTGACGGAGGGCCCGCCGGCCCTGATATAGTCTTGGTCTATGAAGACTGATGATGAAATCAAGGCTGCACTCAAAAAGGCAGCGCTCGACTATCACGAATTCCCCACCCCCGGAAAACTGTCGATCACCGCGACCAAGCAATTGCTCAATCAGAGCGACTTGGCGCTGGCTTACTCCCCGGGAGTCGCCGCCGCCTGCGAAGCCATCGTCGAAGATCCGCTGAATGGCTACCGTTACACGGCGCGCGGCAACTTGGTAGGCGTCATCAGCAATGGCACGGCTGTGCTCGGTCTCGGCGCCATTGGACCTTTGGCGGCGAAGCCGGTGATGGAAGGCAAGGCGGTATTGTTCAAGAAATTTGCCGGCATCGATGTATTTGACATCGAGATCGAGCAACGCGACCCGCAGAAATTGATCGACATCATTGCGGCACTCGAGCCCACCTTCGGCGCCATCAATCTCGAGGATATCAAAGCGCCCGAATGCTTCATCGTGGAACGGGAATTGCGCCGGCGCATGAAAATCCCCGTGTTTCACGACGACCAGCACGGCACCGCCATCATCGTCGGCGCCGCCTGCCTCAACGGGCTGAAGGTCGTGGCAAAGAACATCGCGGAAGTGAAAATGGTGGTCAGCGGGGCGGGCGCCGCTGCGTTGGCCTGCGTGGATTTGCTGCTCGATTTGGGGCTGAAGCGCGAAAATGTCTGGCTCACCGATTTGGCCGGCGTGGTTTACGAGGGACGCCAGGAATTAATGGATCCTGAAAAGCAGCGCTTCGCCCAGCCCACGGAGGCCCGCAAGCTGGCCGAGGTAATCGGCGACGCCGATATATTCTTGGGCCTAAGCGCGGGCGGCGTGCTCACAAAAGCCATGGTGAAGCTCATGGCGGCTCGGCCGTTGATTCTCGCTCTGGCCAATCCCACCCCGGAGATTTTGCCGGAGGAGGTGCGCTCGGTCCGCGACGATGCCGTGGTTGCCACAGGACGCAGTGATTTCCCCAACCAGGTCAACAATGTGTTGTGCTTCCCGTTTATTTTTCGCGGCGCATTGGATGTGGGCGCAACCACCATTACCCGACCGATGGAAATCGCCACGGTGCACGCTATTGCGGATCTGGCGCGGCAGGAACAGAGCGACATCGTCGCAGCGGCATATGGGGGTATCGAGAACCTGGCCTTTGGACCCGAGTATCTGATTCCGAAACCCTTCGATCCGCGGCTCATCGTCAAAGTTGCTCCCGCCGTGGCCAAGGCCGCGATGGAATCGGGCGTGGCAACCCGGCCGATCGCCGACTTGGATGCCTACGCTCAACGCCTGCAGCAATTCGTCTACCACAGCGGTACGCTGATGCAGCCGATCTTTTCGGCGGCCCGCAAGCTGTCGCCGATTCGCAGCCGGATCGTTTATGCGGAAGGCGAGGGCGAGCGAATCTTGCGCGCAGTGCAAATTGCCGTCGACGAAAGATTGGCGACACCCATCCTGGTGGGCCGTCCCGCCGTGATCGAACGCGGCATCAAACGCTATGGGCTGCGGATACGCGCCGGCGAGCATTTCAGCATCGTCAATCCGGAACACGACGAGCGCTTTCGTGAATATTGGCAGGCCTATCATGCGCTGACCGAACGCAATGGCGTCACCGCCCAATATGCCAAGCTCGAAATGCGGCGCCGCACGACGCTGATTGCAGCCATGCTTTTGAAGAAAGGCGAGGCCGATGGATTGATCTGCGGCACCATCAGCACCACGGCGCGCCATTTGCACTACATCGACCGGGTGTTAGGCAAGCGCCCGGGCGTCAATGTCTACGGGGCTCTCACCGGGGTCATCTTGCCAGGTCGGCAGCTGTTCATCGTCGACACGCATGTAAATCTCGATCCCAGCGCGGAACAATTGGCTGAAATCACCCAATTGGCAGCCGAGCAACTCTACGCTTTCGGCTTGGTGCCCAAAGTAGCCTTGTTATCTCACTCCAATTTTGGCACCAGCAATGCTCCGTCAGCCGTGAAAATGCGCGCCACATTGGCGCTGCTCAAGAGCCGAATGCCCGAGTTGGAGGTGGATGGGGAGATGCACGGCGATTGCGCGCTCGATGAGAAGGCGCGTCATTCGGTTCTGCCCGGAAGCAGCTTGCATGGCAGCGCCAATTTGCTGGTATGTCCCAATCTGGACAGCGCCAGCATTGCCTACAATCTGCTGAAATCAGCCGCCGGCCACAATGTGGCGATCGGTCCCATGCTGCTGGGATGTGCCGCGCCCGCGCATATTTTGACGCCCGCCGCCACCGTGCGGCGCATCGTCAATATGACGGCCCTCGCGGTGGTCGACGCCAACAAGCGCGCCGCGAATTAAGGCCTGATTTCTCGCGTATGGCCGCAGTGTGGCATTGCGAGCCCCTTGCGCAAGGTTTAGGCCCCGCCTTCGGGTGTAAGCTCAGGCCGGGCGAACGAACTTGGCCTCTACAACGGGGTCTATATGGGTTCCAACACTGGAGGTTGAAGTCATGAAATCCACCAACAGAGTTTCCAAATGGAGTCTGGCGACGCTGGCTGCATGCCTATCGATAGT
>JAXDQN010000529.1:0-2643 GCA_034667865.1 Gammaproteobacteria bacterium | reverse complement strand
CGCCGGAATTTCATCCTCGGTGTCCGGCATCAACACCAGGAAGGGCAGCTCGACCCGCCAGTCGGTGGCATCGGTCACGTGCGCGATGCGCGAGTAGGCATCGAGCCGAACGTTGTCGGGCCGGGTGACTTTCAGAAGGCGGCGGCGTGCGCGCTTGCGCAGGCCGGCCATGGTGTCGAAATGCTGCTCGAAGCGGCCCACGGCCGCGCCTGCAGCCGCCAGCAGTTCGCCCACCTTGGCATCGCGAAGCTTGTCATCGGTATCGCGGCGAACTTCGATTTCATGCAGCCGGTGGTGCAGGGCGGCGATGAGCTGGCGGCGGCGCTTGGGATTGTCCAGCAGGTCGTCCTGCAGGTACGGGTTGCGGTCCACCACCCAGATATCGCCCAGCACCTCATACAGCATGCGTGCGGAGCGGCCGGTGCGGCGCTCATCGCGCAGGCCATGCAGCAATTCCCAGGCGGACGCCCCTAGCAGGCGAATCACGATTTCTCGGTCGGCCAGGGAGGTGTAGTTGTAGGGAATCTCGCGCAGCCGGACGGCGTCGGATATATCAGCGGCGGCATTCATGTGCCGATGATTTTACGCATGATTCAAGGTGAGATGTGCATCTCATGCCTACTTCAAGGCGTCTCAAGTCGTTGTTTTCGGGGCCGTTAGCCTTAAAGCCATGCCACAACTGCGCAGCACTTCGCCTGAACACCTCGATCGACTCGACGCCCTGCGCGAGTTGGTGGAGCGGTTTTTGGCGAATGACGAACTTGCCATTCCGCTGTTGCCCGAAGTCGCAGTGAAAGTGGTGCGTACCGGCTCGAAGGCTTCCGGCAATGCACACTCGCTGGCCGACATCATCAAGGCGGACCAATCGCTGACCATGTATGTGCTGCGCATCGCTGCATCGGCTGCGAAGCGGCCCGTCTCGCCCATCGTTTCGCTGCAGCATGCGGTGGCATGGTTGGGATTGGATGAGGTGGCGAACATTGCCTTCACTTTGGCGCTGCAGGGCAAGATGCTCGACGTCCAGGGTCAGCAGTGCAAGGCGCGGCGCCTGTGGCGCCACTCGCTGGCCAGTGCGCTGTGGGCGCGGCAGCTGGCGCATATGTTGGCGCGTGAAACGGGGCTTGCTTACTTATGCGGCCTGCTGCACACCATCGGCAAGGCGGTGACCTTGGGCGCCGTACATGAAGTGGCGCAGCGGGCGCATCACACGCTGTCTGCGGAAGACTACGACATGTTGATCGAAATGTTCTATCGCGAGGTCGGCAAGAGCGTGATTGCCGCTTGGCGACTGCCGCCGCCGATTCCTTGTGTGCTGGCGCACTGGGAAGACTATCGCAACGCGGGAGAGGTGCAGTGGGAAGGCAATGTCGTGAATGTCGCGCATCGTCTGGCTGACTTTACGTTGCACGAGCCACATATGTTGACGCGCGATCTCATCGTGCAGGATCCGGCTTACCTCGATTTGGGCCTATCGGCCGAGGACGGAGAGCCGCTGTTCGATTCCGCCAGTTCCATCAGCGGCGAGTTGGACCGCTATCTGTCGCCCTAGGAGCGAGAGCATGCACGCTAGCGCAGGCCGGTTTCCTGGCGCGCGATGACCAGCCGCTGAATTTCGCTGGTGCCTTCGTAAATCTCGGTGATCTTGGCGTCGCGAAAAAAGCGCTCCAACGGCATTTCCTTCGAATATCCCATGCCGCCATGGATCTGCAGCGCGGCATGCGCATTGAACATCGCGGTCTCGGACGCAAACAGCTTCGCCATGCTGCCTTCGGTGGTGGTTCTAACCCCGGTGTCTTTGGCTGCCTGCTTGGCCCAGGCCGCATGCAGCATGAGCAACCGCGAGGCCGACAACCGCGTCTTCATGTCGGCGATCTTGGCCTGAATCATTTGAAACGTCCCGATGGGTGCGCCGAAGGCCTTACGCTCGCGCACGTACACCAGTGCAGCATCGTAGGCGGCGCGCGCGATGCCGTTCGCCTGCGCGGCGATGCCGACCCGGCCCTGATCGAGAATGGTCATGGCAATGGCGAAGCCCTGACCCTCGAGCCCGAGGCGATTGGCCACCGGCACTTTGTAATCGGCGAACTCGATCTCGCAGGTGGCCGAGGCGCGTATGCCTAATTTGGGTTCGGTCTTGCCGCGCATGAAGCCCGGCTGCGCGCAATCCAAAATAAAGGCGCTTATGCCCTTGGCTTTGGCGCCCGCATCGGTCACGGCGAACATCACCATGTAATCGGCGACGGGACCCGAGGTGATCCAGGATTTCTTGCCGTTGATCACATAGTGCGAGCCGTCGGCGGACAGCACGGCGCGGGTGCGCATGTTTGCCGCGTCGGATCCGGATTGCGGCTCAGTGAGGCCGTAACAGCCTATGGCTTGGCCCGAGGCCACGGGCGTCAGGTACTGCTGTTTCTGGGCCTCGCTGCCGAACTGCAGTATGCCGCTGTTGTACAAGGTGTTGTTCACCGACACGATGGTGGCGTGCGCGGCGTCGGCGTAAGCGATCTCTTCCATCATCAACACGTAGCAAATCGAATCCAGCCCCGCGCCGCCGTAGGCCTCGGGCACTTCCACGCCCATGAATCCGAGCTCTCCCGCCTTACGCACGGTGTCGCGCGGAAACTCACCCGAGAGATCGAATTG
>JAXDQN010000528.1:0-4942 GCA_034667865.1 Gammaproteobacteria bacterium | reverse complement strand
CGATTGAACGCCTGTCCCTTGCCGGGCTTCACCATTTCATTCTCGACGATCGCATAGGGGTCGCCGTCGATCAGGATCTTCAGGCCGGATTTGAATTCGTTCGTGCTGTAGTTCGCCATCGAAGGCCTCAGGTTTGGAGGGCGCGTATCATGCCGCAACCCAAGGCTTTAAGCCAGTTTGGGAGATAATTGCCGACGCCCGTCCCAGAATCGGTAAAAGGCCGGTGTTACACTTTGGGGTGGTTTTCAAGAGGATTTTGCATTGAGCGAACAGGGTGCGGTTCCGATGATAGTCATGACGCGGTCACAGGACCATGTCGAGGCCATCAACAGCACCCTGAGAAAGGCGGGTCACCCCGTGCATTGCACCTGGCTGCCCGACGCTCGCGACTTAGGGGATGCCCTGACGCAGATCAACCCCGAGATGCTGATCGCCTTCATCGACGAACTCAGCGTGGACTTGGCCTCCCTCATGAAGGTCAAGCAGCAAAGCGCTCCCGGCATGCCGGTGCTGATCGTGCGCGAGGCCGTCGATGAAGCCATCATTGCCGATGCCATGCGCTTAGGGTGTCAGGATGTGGTGACGCTGGCGAATCGCAGCCGCCTACAGGCCGTGGCCACGCGCGAACTGCGCGCGCATCGCCTGGAGCGCGCGCTGTCGACCACCCTGTCGTCGGCCCGCGAATATCGGGAACAGCTGCAGAATTTCCTCGAGGGATCTGCGGATGCCATCACCCACGTGCAGGAAGGCATCATCGTCGATGCCAATAAAGCCTGGCTGGAACTATTCGGTTACTCCGAAAACGACGCCCTGACCGGTACGCCGCTGATGGACCTGTTCGAGCCGGAAACGCACCCCGCGCTCAAGGGCGCGCTGGTGGCCTGTCTGCAAGGTAAATGGAGCGGACACAGCCTGAAGGTACAGGCGCTGATGTCGGACGGCTCGAGCCTGGCGCTGGAACTGCTGCTCACCAAAGCGGATTACGAGAACGAGCCGGCGATTCGCATTGCCATCTCGTCCCTGCGCAGAAAAGACACCGCCTTGGAAGTGCAGCTGGCGGACGCGGTCAAAAATGACGCCACCACGCAATTCCTGCAACAGCGTTATCTCATCGCAGCAGTGCGCGATCGCGCCGGCCAAACCATGAAGGGCGGCGTGCGCCAGTTTGCGCACATCAAGCCCGACAAATTCGTCGACATTCAGCATGCGATCGGCGTGCTCGAAAGCGAAGATTTCCTGGGTCAGCTTGCGGACCTGTTGCGCGCGCAGCTCACCCCCACCGACATCTGCGGCCGCTTCGGCGGCAACGGCTTCCTGGCGATGCTGGAACGCGGCACCATCAAGGATGTGGAGACCTGGGCGGAAAACGTGGTCAAGCGCGTCAACGAGCATGTCTTCAACAGCGGCGAGAAGACCCTGTCCGCGACGGTGACGGTGGGTCTGGGATTGCTGCCTTCCACCAATCCGGAAGTCGGCGCCGCCATCACGGATGCCGTCAGCGCCACGCGCCGCGGACGCGAACTCGGCGGCAACCAAATGTATGTGGTGGACAAGGCCGATACCGACACCCGCGTGCAGGCTTACGACAAGATCTGGGTGAAGCACATCAAGAGCGCCTTGATGGAGAATCGCTTCCGGCTGGTGCAGCAGCCGATCGCCAGCTTGCTCGGCGAGGACAAGGGCATGTTCGACGTGCTGGTGCGGATGCTCGATGAACAAGGCAGCGAGGTGCTGCCTGCGGAGTTCATCGCCGCCGCCGAACGCAATGACTTGATGAAGAACATCGATCGCTGGGTGATCGGCGCCTCGATGTCGTTCGCGGCGAATCGCAAGGCCGCCTGCATCTTCGTGCGCCTCTCGAAGGATACGCTGCTCGACAAGAGCTTGCTGCCGTGGCTGGAGAGTCAGCTGAAGTCGCTGAAAATCGAACCGAAGCGGCTATGCATGCAAGTCACCGAGGATCTGGCGAATCAATATGTGCGGCCCACCAAAGAGCTGGCCGAAAGCTTGCGCAAATTGGGCTTCCGGTTCGCGCTGGAGCATTTCGGCACCGGCCGCGATCCGCTCAAGCTGCTGAATGACATCGAGATGAACTTCATCAAGGTCGACGGATCGCTGATGCAGGGCCTGTCCACCAATCAAATCCAGCAACAGCGCGTCAAGGGTTTGGTGGAAGCCGCCAAGCGCAAGAGCATCGAGACCGTGGCTGAACGCGTCGAGGATGCCAACACCATGGCGGTGCTCTGGCAGCTGGGCATCGAATTCATCCAGGGCTATTTTGTGAATGCGCCCGAGGATGTCACCATGTCGGGCGACCGCTAGGCCGCTGCCACTTCCAGCCGATCCACCTGTTTGTAAGCACGCGAGAATCGCTGCCGGCGCTGGCCCTTCTTGTCTTGGAACTGCTTCAGTTCCTCGAACTTGAGTTTCATCGGCGCACTGTTGCCGCTGTAAATGGTCAACATTTCGCCCGGCGCAACCACCGCCATCGCCACCAGGTACTCATCGCGCTCCGCGGATTTCTTGCCGGGAATGCCATACAGGTTCTGTCCCTTGCCGGAACCCATCTCTTCGATCTGCGCCACCGGCAACGCCAGCACCTCACCGTCATTGTTGACGAACACCGCCAACGCGCCCTTGTCGCCCAACGGCTGCGCCGGCAGCACTTTGGCGTTTTCCGGCACCTTCAAAACCGATTTGCCCTTCTTATTGCGGGCATACATTTCGCGTAAGCGGACCGCGAAGCCATAGCCTGCATCGCTGGCCAACAGCCACAGGTCATCGGGTTCGCCGATCAGCACGGCAGCGAAGGTCGAGCCATCGGGCGGATCCACCGTGCCGGACAACGGTTCACCGTAGCCGCGCGCCGCCGGCAATTGGTGCGCATCCAAGCTGTAGGCGCGCCCCGTGGAATCGACGAATACGGCCTGCTGCAGGTTGCGGCCCTTGGCTGAGGCTTGGTATTCGTCGCCGCTCTTGTAGCTCAGGGCGCGCACATCGATGTCGTGCCCCTTGGCGGCGCGCACCCAGCCCAAGCGCGACAGCACCACCGTGGTGGGCTCACTGGTGAGCAGTTCGGTTTCGGAAATCGCCTGTGCCGCCTCGCGCTCCACCAGTTTGGTGCGGCGCTCATCGCCGAATTCCTCCGCGTCCTCGATCAACTCCTCGCGCACCAGCTTGGTCAGGCGCGACTTGCTCTTGAGGATTTTGTCGATTTCATCGCGTTCTTCCGTGAGCTTCTTTTGCTCGTCGCGGATTTTCATTTCCTCGAGCTTGGCGAGATGGCGCAGCTTGGTTTCGAGGATGGCTTCGGCCTGCTCATCGGAGAGCTTGAAGCGCTTGATCAGCACCGGCTTGGGCTGATCTTCGCTGCGCACGATGCGGATCACTTCATCGAGATTGAGGAACGCAATCAGCATGCCGTCCAGGATGTGCAGGCGTGCGTTCAGCTTGTCGAGGCGATGCTTCAGGCGTCGCGTGACCGTGTTCTTGCGAAACTCCAGCCACTCCAGCAGCAATTCCTTGAGGCCCATGACCCGGGGCCGCCCGTCCAGCGCGATCACATTGAGATTGACGCGATAGTTGCGCTCCAAGTCGGTGGTCGCGAACAAATGCGCCATCAGCGCCGGGACATCGACGCGATTGGACTTGGGCACTATTACCAGGCGCGTCGGATTTTCGTGATCCGACTCATCGCGCAGATCCTCGACCATGGGCAGCTTCTTCTGCTGCATCTGCGCCGCGATCTGTTCCTGCACCTTGGAGCCTGAGACCTGGAACGGCAGCGCATCGATGACGATCTCGCCATCTTCGATCTCGTAGGTGGCGCGCGCTTTGAAGCTGCCGGTGCCGGTGTCGTAGATTTGCACCAGGTCATTGCGCGGCGAAACGATCTCCGCGCCGGTGGGCAGATCGGGGCCTTTGATATGCGCCATGAGCTTGCGGGTGCTCAACTCCGGATCGTCGAGCAGCGCCACGCAGGCATTCACCACTTCGCGCAAATTGTGCGGCGGAATGTCGGTGGCCATGCCCACTGCGATGCCGGAGCCGCCATTCAGCAGCAAATTCGGCACCCGCGCCGGCAACATGGTGGGCTCATCCAGCGAACCATCGAAATTCGGCGCCCAGTCCACGGTGCTGGCGCCCAATTCTTGCAGCAGCAAGTCGGCATAACGGGTCAGCCGCGACTCGGTGTAGCGCATCGCCGCGAAGGATTTCGGATCGTCGGTCGAGCCCCAGTTGCCCTGCCCGTCCACGATGGGATAGCGATAGGCGAAATCCTGCGCCATGTGCACCATGGCTTCGTAACAGGCCGAATCGCCGTGCGGATGGAACTTGCCGATCACATCGCCGACGGTGCGCGCCGATTTCTTGTGCTTGGCGCCGGCCGCCAGGCTCAATTCACTCATGGCATAAACGATGCGCCGCTGCACCGGCTTCAAGCCGTCGCCGAGATGCGGCAGCGCGCGATCCAGGATCACGTACATCGAATAATCGAGGTACGCACGTTCCGCGAAGGACTTCAGCGGCTCCTTCTCGACGCCTTCGAAATTCAGTTCCTGATCTTTCATGAGTTACAGGTGCGCCAGATTTCCCTTGCTTTCCAGCCATTCGCGCCGATCGCCCGCGCGTTTCTTCGCCAGCAGCATGTCGAACATTTGATCGGGGCTGTCCTTGGCATCGATGGTCATTTGCACCAGGCGGCGCGTTTGCGGCGCCATGGTGGTCTCACGCAATTGCAACGGGCTCATTTCTCCCAGGCCCTTGAAGCGCGTCACCACGACCTTGGTGCGCGGGCTTTCGGCGGCGATGCGCTTTAATTCCTTCTCGCGTTCGGCCTCATCCAGTGCGTAGATCACTTCTTTGCCGGCATCGATGCGAAACAGCGGCGGCATGCAGACATAAACATGTCCCGCGGCCACCAGCGGCCGGTAATGCCGCA
>JAXDQN010000527.1:0-3052 GCA_034667865.1 Gammaproteobacteria bacterium | reverse complement strand
TATCCGGTGAGCATCGGCAAAATGGATTGGCGTACGCCCCTAGGTGTCACGCATGTGACGCAGAAGATCAAAGACCCCGTGTGGTATCCGCCTGAATCGGTGCGCAAGGAACATGCCGAGTCCGGCGATCCGCTGCCGCCGGGACCGGTTAAGGCGGGCCCCGACAATCCCTTAGGGCAGTTTGCGATGCGCCTGGCCGCAGGCAACGGCACCTACCTGATTCATGGCACCAACAATCCCATCGCCGTCGGCTTGGCCGTGACGCATGGCTGTATTCGCATGTACCCGGTTGATGTCGCGGCACTATTCCCGATGATCCCGGTCGGCACGCCGGTGCGGCTGATCAACGACCCGGTCAAAGTTGCCTGGATCGATGGCGAATTGCTGCTCGAGGCGCACCCGCCCGTCGATGCCCAGGGCCAGAGTTTCGAACCGAACATCGAACAATTTTCCGAACTGCTGCAAAAGGCAGTGGGCGACACTACCGTCGCCATTCACTGGGATTACGCCCGCGAAGTGTTGCAGAAGGCTAACGGCGTGATCGCCACCGTGGGCTTGGAAGCGGACAACCCCGATACGCCGTCCGCTGCCGCTCCCGGCGATGCCACACCCGCCGCTCCCCCGCCGCCGGTGGCCACTTCCGCGGCGAACGCTACAGCCCCGCGCTAAAGCGCGGTCAACGACGCGCGCTCAGCGACGCGCGGCCAGCGCTTGGACCTCAGCGTCGCTCAGCCGCCGCCACTGTCCGTTGGGCAAATCGCCCAATTGCAGCGCGCCGATGCCGACCCGAATCAGGCGTAAAACCTCGGTATCGAAGGCGCTGAGCAAACGCCGAATCTGGCGGTTGCGCCCCTCATGGAGCTCGATCTCCAGCCATGCATTCTTGCCGCCTTGCCGCAGCAGGCGCGCCGCAGCGGCGCTTAAATATTCATCATCCGCCGTCACGCCTTGCACCAAGCCCTGCAGCAAAGCGGCATCCGGCAGGCGATTGATCTGCACATGGTAGGTCTTGGGCGGACCGCGCTCTGGATCAGTCACGGCCGCATTCCAGGCCGGATCGTTGCTGAACAGCAGCAGTCCCTCGCTGGCCTTGTCCAGTCTTCCCGCGGGTGCCAGCCACGGCAGTCCCGAGCCTGACAGGCAGCTGTAAACCGTGTCGCGGCCCTGCTCATCGTGGACCGTGCTCACCAACCCGCGCGGTTTATTCAGCATGATCACCAGCCGCTCGACAGCGCCCGCTTGCTCCACGCCGTCGACGGACACCCGATCGACGCCGTGCCGCACGGGAAACTCCGGATCGCTGACCAACACGCCGTTGACGCGCACTCTTTTCAGGCGCACCCATTCAGCTGCCTGGGTACGCGAGCCAATCCCAAGTTTGGAGATCACCCGCGCCACACCGTGCCGCGGGGATTGCTTCGTTGTCACTGCTGGAGTTTAAGCGCCTCGGGGCAGAAGCGTAATCGCTGTGCGGGACGTCGTGCCGATCGTCGCACCGTTGCTGGCCTCAGCGATGTTCAAGTAGAACACCTGCGATTTTTTTCGCTTCGCATTCGGCACCAGCTTCACGAACAGCGTCGTCATCTGATTACGAGGCGAGAAGTAGGCCGTCGTATGTCCCTGCGGCAGAAAATCGGTGTCCGGCGCCGCGCTGCCCGGCTCGGTCCACCACACGAAGCTGGTCTTTTCGCCGCGCGCCGATGAACGCATCACATGAATCTCCGCGAACTTTGCCCCCGGCGCGAGATTCAAAGCATTTTCCGAAAACGCGATCTTTTCAATCACCGGACCTGAAGGCCTTGCCGCAATGCGCCGCGGTTTTTGCGCCACGGCGGGGACTGGTTGCACGTCATCGACGCCCGTCATCTTGGCTTCGCGTTCCTTCAAGTCCTGCTCGGAAGGCAGCGGGATGGGCGCAAGCTCGGCCTCTTTGGCAACCGCCGGCACATTGGCGACCACCACTCTGCTCGACATCGAGTGAACCACCGCCCAACCCGACGCCAGGGCCAGCGGCACTGCCAACGCCAACGCCCAGCGCGTGATTCCAAAGCCCGGTTTGCGCGGCCCGGCGCCTGCCGTGTCTTCATCGCGCGAGCGCTTCCAACGCGGCGCCGAACTCAACACCAATTCGGTGAGCCATTCCTGCATTGAGTTCGGGCGCTCTTCGCTTTCCCAGGCCAAGCCGCGCTGCAACGCCTGCCATTGGCCCTGCGATAGATTCTTCGGCTCTTTCGGCGTCATGCCGGCATCGCGCGCTTCGGTCGCAAGGCGACGCTGAAACGGGTGTCTGCCGGTCAACAGTTCGTAGGCGAGGCAGGCCAGCGCAAAAATATCGTCGCGCTGGTCAGGTTCCGCGCCCTCGAGCACCTGACAGCTGGTGTAGGCGAGCGTCAATGCCGCCGTAGCGTCGCCGACGCTTGCAGCACCTTCGCCGGCCGCACCAAAGCAGGCCGCGCCAAATTCGAAAACCCGCAAACCGCCGGATTTCAGCACCATGACACTCTGCGGCCGCAGATCGCCGTGAACGACGTTGCGCGAATGCGCATGCGCCAGCCCTTCGCCGATCTCTCGTATGATCGACCAGGCCTGCGGACGCGGCAATCCGCTCGGCTGCGAACGCTTCATCAATTCGCTCAAGGGTTCGCCGTCGAGCAATTCCATGGTGAAGAAAGCCAAATCGTCGCTGCCTTCAAGCTCGTACACCTTCACGATGCTCGGATGCGACAGCTTCTGGGCGCAGTAGAACTCGTGCCGCAGCTTGTCCAGACCGGAGGCCGGGATATCAGCGCCCGCATGCACGATCTTCAGCGCCACTCGTCCGTCGATGTGCGCATGTTCGCTGCGCACGCGGTCCACCGCCTGGTAGACGCTACCCATGCCGCCGGCGCTCAATCTGCTCTCGATTCGGTAGCGGCCCAGCAGCATGGCCCCGACGCCGATGGCCACCTGCGGCGAAACTTTCGCGGGCGCGCCCACGTCAATGGTGATGCCCTCATCCTCCGCCATGTCGATCTCGGCTTTTGCCTCTTTTCCCATCATCCTGGCAGGGTAT
>JAXDQN010000526.1:0-13518 GCA_034667865.1 Gammaproteobacteria bacterium | reverse complement strand
CGCATCATCGACGCCACCTGCGATATTGCGGCTGCCTACAAACCGCAAGCGGCTTTTTACGCCGCCATCGCCGCCGAGGAGGCGCTCGAGCTCAGCATCCGCTACATCCGCGAGCGCGCGCCGCATGCGCTGGTTATTTTCGATGGCAAGCGCAACGACATCGGCAACACGGCGGAAGCCTATGCGCGCGAGTCCTTTGAGCGGTACGCGGCGGACGCTGCCACCGTCAATCCCTACATGGGAGAGGATTCCGTGCGGCCCTTCTTGGCGCGCGCCGACCGCGGCGTCCTGCTGCTGTGCCGCACCTCGAACTCAGGCGGCAAGGACTTCCAGGATCTCATCGTCAACGGCGCGCCGCTGTACATGCAGGTGGCGCACCGTGCCGCCCGCGACTGGAACGGCAACGGCAATGTGATGCTGGTGGTCGGCGCCACCAACCCGACTGAAATGGCGGCGCTGCGTCGGGCGCACCCTGAGTTGACCTTCCTGGTGCCGGGCATCGGCGCGCAAGGCGGCGATCTGGAGGCGATACTCGCTGCCGGGCTGAATGCCGATCATGCGGGGCTGCTGATCAGCGCCTCGCGCAGCATCAACTACGCGCAAGGCGGCAGCCCCCAAGGCATTCGCGCCGCGGCGCTGGAATTGTATTCCGCCATCAACCGGCGCCGCTCCGCGGCCGCCACGTCGCGCGTCGCCTAGAAAGCGCTCTTCACCACGCCGCCATCGACGCGCAGCGCAGCGCCGTTGGTAGCAGCCGACAGCGGGCTCGCCACGTAGGTCACCATGGCCGCGACTTCTTCGGGCGTCGCGAAGCGCTTGAGCAGCGAGGTGGGCCGCGCGGTCTTGAAAAATTCGCTTTCCACTGTCTGTGCACTCTTGCCGGACTTCTCGGCCATGGACGCGACGAAATCGCCGACTCCGCGCGAACTCGTGGGACCCGGCAAGACGCTGTTGACGGTGATGCCGGTGCCGGCAGTGATTTCGGCGAGGCCGCGCGCCACCGCGATTTGCGCCGCCTTGGTCATACCGTAATGAACCATTTCGGCCGGAATCTGCAGGCCGCTTTCACTGGAAATAAAGATAATGCGGCCCCAGTTGCGTTGGCGCATCCCGGGCAAATACAGCCGCGACAGGCGCGCGCCGCTCAATACATTCACTTCGAAGAAACGGCGCCAATCCTCATCTGTGATGTCTTCGAAGGCGCGCACTTCGAAAATGCCCAGATTGTTCACCAGAATGTCGACAGCCGGATGTTGCGCCAGCAGTTGCGCCGCCACGGCCGCATCGCTCAAATCGCCGGCGAAGCCGCTGACTTTGCCGCGCGCAGCGGTTTTCATTTCATCGACTGCGGCGGCGACCGCCTTCGCGCTGCGGCCATTGACGATGACGGCGGCGCCTTCGCGCGCCAGCGAGGTCGCGATGGCATTTCCGATACCGGCCGTAGAGCCGGTCACCAACGCAGTTTTATTTCCGAGTTGCAGATCCATGCGGCCATCGTAGCTCAGGCGAGCATGGATGCAACGACATCGCCGATCGCCAACGATGCGGTCAAGCCGGGCGACTCGATGCCGAATAGATTCACGATGCCGTCGACACCGTGATCCTTCGGCCCTGAAATCAAAAAATCCCGCGCCGGCTCGCCCGGGCCCGACAGTTTCGGGCGCACTCCCGCATAGGCCGGCTGCAGCGCACCGGGTTGAATCTCCGGCCAGTAGCGCCGGATCGAGTCATAGAAGCTTGCCGCGCGGCCCGCATCGACGCCGTAATCGACCGTAGGCGTCCACTGCAGATCCGGACCGAAACGCGCCGCGCCGGCCAAATCGATGGTCATGTGGATGCCGAGCCAGCCATGCTCGCCGACCGGATAGATCAGCCGCCTAAACGGCGCCCGGCCGTTCAAGGTGAAGTAATTGCCCTTGGCATAGTGGATGTGCGGAATGTGCTGCGGCGGAAAGCCGTCGATGGCGGCCGCGACTCGATGCGCCTGCAGACCCGCCGTATTGATGACCCAGCGCGCGGTTGCGGCGGGTGCGGGGTCCGAATCGACAAACACGGCGACTCCTAAGTCCGTAGGCCGCAGTGCGGTGACCGTGGTCCCGTAGGAGATATTGGCGCCGCAGCCTTCCGCATCGACCAGCAACGCCTGCAGATAGGCATGCGAGTCGATGATGCCGGTCGATGGCGATGACAACGCGGCGAGACAGCGCAACGCCGGCTCCATGCGGCGCGCGTGATCGGCATCCATGAGTTCCAGGTCGAGCACACCGTTGGCGCGTGCGTTGGCCGTGATCGTCTGCAGCGCTGCGATCTGCGGCTCGGTGGTCGCAACCGTGAATTTGCCGCATCGCCGGTGTTCAATGCCGCGCCGACTGCAGTAGCGATACAGCAGGTCTCGCCCCGAGACGCACAGGCGCGCCTTGAGCGAGCCGGGTTGGTAGTGGATGCCGGCGTGAATCACTTCGCTGTTGCGAGAACTGGTGTGCATGCCAAACTGCCGTTCGGCCTCGAGAATCACCACGCTGCGGCCATCGCGCGCGAGCGCCCGAGCGATGCTTAAGCCGATGACGCCGGCACCGACGACGATGCAATCGATGTCGCTCATGGCCGCGACGCGGCGGCGACGAAGTCGTCCACGTCGGCTTGGGCCGTCGCATAAGAGGTCACCAGTCGAATGGCCACCCCGCTGCCGCCGGTGTGCAGCGGCCAGCGATAGAACTTGTATTGCGCAGCCTCCAGCGCAGCCACCGTTTTTTCCGGCAACGCGATGAAGATCTCGTTGGCCTCCACCGGATGCAGCATTCGCGCACCTGCGACGGCTTTCAATCCAGCCGCCAGGGCCGCGGCCATGGCGTTGGCGTGCCGTGCATTGCGCAGCCACAGGTCATTCTCCAAGTACGCCAGCAGCTGCGCGCTTAAAAACCGCTGCTTCGACCATAGATGTCCGGCGCGCTTGCGGCGGCGCTCGAAATCACGCGCCAGCGCCGCATTGAAGAACACCACGGCTTCGGCGCACAGCGCGCCGTTCTTGGTCGCGCCCAGGCACAACACGTCGACACCCTGCTTCCAAGTGGCTTGCGCCGGCGTGCAGCGCAAATGCGCCAATGCGTTGGCGAAGCGCGCGCCATCCATGTGCACGGGCAAGCCGTGCTGTTTGCCCACTTCGCCGAGAGCCGCCAGTTCGCTCAAGCCGTACACGGTGCCCCACTCCGTGGCCTGCGTGAGGCTGATGGCGGCCGGCTTGACGTGGTGCACGCCGATGTCATTGGCAAATGCCAGCGCGTCTTGGATTTGCTGCGGCCGAATCTTGCCGTCCGCCGCGGCCAAGCCAATCAGCCTCGCGCCGCCGCTGAAGAATTCCGGCGCGCCGCACTCATCGGTGACGATATGCGCCGCCTCGTAACAATAGATCGCGCCATAGGGCGGCGCCAGTTGCGACAACGCCAGCGAGTTGGCGGCTGTGCCGGTGGTCACCGGAAACAACGTCACCGGTGTTTCAAACAAGTCGCTGGCCAGCGCCTGCAGGCGCGCCGTCAGATCATCGTTGCCGTAGGATGGGACCGCGCCGTGATTGGCTGCGTTAATCGCGGCCATGACGGCATCGCAGGCCGGCGTGACATTGTCGCTGCTGAAATTTCGGGCCAAAGCTAAGTTCCACCGCGCAAGGTTGGGGCGGCAATTGTATGCGTCGGCGCGCGACAGTGCAGCGCCTAGCGCCAGGCGGCGGCTGCAAACTCGAAACTTTCGCCCTCGCGTTGCCAGATGGCGGCTTCGCGGCGCACGCTCAGAAACCAGGTGTGCTGTTCCAAGGGTTTGTGCGGCTTAAAACAGGCCGGCGTCAGCACGGCCACGGCGCCGCCATGATTCGGGTCGCGCACCGACTCATAGCGAATCGCATCCACACCGGCCTCGCGCGCCACGCGCGCAAACTCCTGGGTGGCGCGGTAGTCGCGAGGATCGGTCCAGTCCGGCCGCGAACGCTTGAAGGGCATATCGGTCAGATCCACCATCTGGCCGTCGATGCCGGCCCGGAATACCGTTTGCGGCGAGGGGCCCAGGCTCTCCAGCGCCGGGCTGTCCATCAGAAAGCGCCAGCGCCAAAAGCCCAGTTCGGCACAGGCAGTGCGTTCCCGTTCCGCGCCATACCACACGCCAAGATCGCTGGGCGCCCGGAAGCGCGAACCAAAGGGCGAGGTGTAGCGAAACGGTGTCGCCAATAAGAAGTGCAGGGAGGCGGCGCCGATGGGAATGACCGGCTTGCTGCTCTCGAGTATCGATTCCAGCACGGCCTGCTCCTCCACGCCGGCCACCAAGCGCAATGTCGAGGCGATGTGCTGGGCTTCTACGGCGCGCCACAGGCGCCGCGTCGCCCGCCCCGCCTCAGATTCGACCGCGCGCGGCGTCCAGGTATTGGACCACACGGACCAAGCCTTCAGTGCTGCGAATCAGGTCGATCGGACGTCCCAGCAGCCCGCTGTTTTCGCCTTGAAGCCACGCGCGTGCCGCCGCATCGTTCGAGCCGATCAGCGCGTCGAGCGAGCGGAACAGACGCACGAACAGGGCGCCGAGTTCCCACTCCTTTTTATGCTCGTCCAGCGCGTACGAGCCTTTCGCCATTCGCGACACGGTTGACGGGCTGAGTCCCAGCACCTGCGCCAACCCCGCCTGGGTCAACTCCAGCAACGCAGAGGCGCGCATGACCGCCCCTGTCAGCACGTGACGGGGTTCGGGCCTGACGCGGGGCAATGAACGTGCCATACAACCTATAGAAATATTTAGCCTGTTTTCATTCTATAGAAATACAGCAATGCAGGCAAATCGATGACATAAACAGCCCCGAACCCTGGCAGCCGTCACAGTATTTCGCGCGCGCGGCGCCCGGCAAAAACAGTGCGTGAACTGCGTCGAAGTCCTGGCACTCGCTTGTATCCAACAACGGATTGTGTCGCATAGCATTTGCACATTACCGCCTAAACCGAAACGTTGGGGTGCAGCGAAAACCTTGGAGCAGAAAATGTCGCGCGGGCAAAACCCGTTAATGTTGATGATGGCCTTGTCCCTGCCGGGCGCAGCACATGCGCTGGGTCTGGGCGAAATTCACGTGGATTCCGCGTTGAATGAGCCGCTGGCGGCCGAGATCGACATCGTCGGCGCGACAGCGGAAGAGCTGGCAGGCCTTACGGCCACGGTTGCCAGCCGCGAAACCTTTCTGAAGTTTGGCGCGGACCGCCCGCCCTTCCTGTCGACGGCCACGTTTAAAGTTGCTCATGACGTGCGTGGCCGCCCGGTACTGTCGATTCGCTCCACCGACTCTTTCACCGAGCCGGTCATTAATCTGGTGGTGGACCTGCGCTGGCACAACGGCGAAGTCATTCGCCAGTATTCACTGTTGCTCGATCCCGCCGGCTTCCCGGCTGCGACCCAGCTTGCCTCCGTGCTGCCCGCAGCCGCGTCGATCGCAGCTCCGGTCACCATTGCCCGAGCCTCGTTGCCTGCATTGCCAGCCGCGGCGCCAAGTGTGTCCACGGCCGGCATCGATGCTGCGGCCGTGACCACTGCGGACAGCTCTGCCGCCAAGCCGGCCCGCAAAATGACGCACGTGAAAATTGGAGCGAAGGCCACGCTGCGCGGCGTCGCCTGGCGCGTCGGCGCGCGCTCCGACGTCGATTTGAAGAAAACCATGTTGGCGATTTTCAGGGCGAATCCCACAGCCTTCGAAGGCAACATCAATCGCTTGCATTTGGGCGCCAATCTGGCCATCCCGTCGCAGGACACCATTGCCGCCATTCCTCAGGATGAGGCCAAGCGCGAAATCCGCGCGCAGATGGCGGCTTGGCGTGCCATGCCGAAGGGCCACGCCAACGCCGCGGCAAGCCTCGCGGAAGCGCCCCGCGCGGATGCGCCCCGCGCGGATGCGCCGCGCGCGCCGGAATCGAAAGCGATCGAGCCGCCGGCTGCGGCCACATCAGCTCCCCCGGCAAGTGCGACCGCTGCGGTAACGCCGGCCGCCACCGACGCTGCGCTCAATCAGCGCATTCAAACACTCGAACACGGCCTGCATGACATGCAGGACCAGGTGCAGCGTGAACACGACAAATTGCTCGGCGTGCAGGCGCAGCTCAAGTACGCCGAGAAAACCACGGACTTAGCGCCCAGCGTGGCGCCCGAAATCAAAGCCGCGCATCCGTGGCGGATGCCCGCGATACTCGGAGGCCTGACGCTGCTGGCTGGCGCCCTGGCCGCGATTTATTGGAAACTGCGACGCCGTCCGGCGCCCAAGGCCCGGCCGAAAGTCGAGTTGACCGCCGCCGAGTCCTTCCTGGAAAGAAGCTCCGACACGACCCCGGCGCACGCCGTGGCCGCAGAACCGATCCGCCGCGATGCGCCGCGAACGCCACAGCGTCCCATCATGACCGAGGACGGCATGGAATTGAGCGCCGCCTGGAACTCGGTGCGCGACAAACAAGAGGCCAAGGTGCGGGCACAGCTGACCGCCGCGCAGACCGCCGCCGCGGCGCCGCGCCAATCCATCATCACCGCCACTGAGGAAGAACTGCGGGCGGCCTATGAAGACACTCTGGATCTATCCAGTGAAACGGCGATCCTGGCCGCGGAAATCGCAGCCGCCAGCGGCGACACCGCCAATCTGCCGGCGGCGACCGTCAACTTGAACTCCGAAGCCTTGCGGCACGCAGCAGAGGCTGCCATGGCGGACACCGGTGTGCACGACATCAGCGCGACCGACAGCGTCAGAACCGTATCGCTGGAGCAGGTGTTCGGCGACAGCGAGCCGACCGTGGAGCAACCCAGCGCCCGCGAAGACGAAACCGTGGCGTTCAATCCGGATGACATGAGAGTCGACACCACCAAGCTCGACTACAACCTGGTCGATCTGGATCTGACCGCACACCATGTGTACATGCCGAGCGTGCTGCACGAGAATGTGGGCTTCAAGGAACGCCGCACCAACCTGGTCGATGTCTTGAAGATGGCCATCGAGCGCGAACCCGACCGCAGTGATCTGCGCATGAAACTGCTGGAGACCTACTACGCGGCCGCCGCCACCAATCGCCAGGGTTTCCTGGAGGTAGTGCAGAAGCTGGCGCGTGAGCGCGACCAGCTGAGCGAAGGCGAATGGGAAAAGATCGCCTTCATGGGCAAGCAGATCGCATCCGACACGGGCTTGTTCACCGCGGACTCTGAATCCGAGGACGACAAGCTGGCTGACTGCGCCTGAGGCGCAGCGCGATTTCCTTTTAGGACCCGGTCGCGCTCATCGCGGTGGCCTGCACCGGCGGGGGCGGACGCTTGCCATTCAACTTGATGTTCAGCCGCAGCTCGTTGGCGGAGTCGGCGTTGCGAATGGCTTCGTCGTAGGAAATCGTTCCGTCATTGTAGAGTTCAAACAGCGACCAATCGAAGGTGCGCATGCCAAGTTCCGTGGACTTGGCCATGATGGACTTGATCTCGTGAAACTCGCCCTTGAGCAGCTTGTCGGCAATGATGGGCGTGTTGAGCAGGATTTCGATCGCCGCCTTGCGTCCCTTGCCATCCGCGGTGCGCACCAGTCGCTGCGAGATGATGGCCTTTAAATTGCTGGATAGATCCATCAGCAATTGCTTGCGGCGTTCTTCCGAAAAGAAATTGATGATGCGATCGATGGTCTGATTCGCGCTGTTGGAATGCAGCGTGCCGAGGCATAAATGCCCGGTCTCGGCGAAGGCAATCGCGTGTTCCATGGTCTCGGCATCGCGGATTTCGCCGATCAGAATCACATCGGGAGCCTGCCGCAGGGTATTTTTCAAGGCGTGGTGCCAGGTGTGCGTATCGATGCCGACGTCGCGGTGCGTGATCAGCGATTGCTGCGACTGATGCACGAACTCCACCGGATCTTCCACGGTGATGATGTGCCCTGAAGAGGAGCGATTGCGATGGTCGATCATGGCGGCCAGCGAGGTCGATTTTCCTGACCCGGTGGCGCCCACTACCAGCACCAAGCCACGCTTGGTCATGACCACATCTTTGAGCGTCTCAGGGAGCCCCAGCTTCTCGAAGTTCGGCATTTCCGTGGGTATGGTGCGAATCACCATGCCGACGTTCAATTGCTGCACGAAAACATTGACGCGAAAGCGCGCCACTTCCGGAATCGCAATCGCAAAGTTGCACTCCAGCTCTTTGGAAAACTCCGCGCGCTGACGCTCATTCATGATGGAGTGCGCCAGCGCCCGGGTGACCTCGCCGGTGAGTTTCTGCGATCCCATGGGCTGCATTTTGCCTTGCAGCTTCAGGCTCGGCGGAAAATCCTTGGAAATGAACAGGTCCGAACCGCCGGCCTTGGTCATGGCCGTCAGCAACTTATGCAGAAAGCCTTTGGCCTGCTCTTCGGTCAGCGATGTCGACATTTCTCGTCCTCAAGGATAGCCGCCGCCGAATATAGCCACTCAAGCGGGCAGCGTCCGCGACGCACTTAACACCTGACTGTTTGGAGCCTGCTAAACTGCCGAAATGCCAAGCAAAACCCCTGAAGGCGAGACCCGCGGCTGGATCGTGCCGATCGGTGGCGCCGAGAACAAGGAGAACGATCGCGACATTTTGGAGCGCTTCGTCACGGTGTCCGGGGGCGAGGCGGCGAACATCGTCGTCATCCCGACCGCCAGTCGCGTCAGCGAAACGGGTCCGCGCTATGAGAAGATTTTTACCGACTTGGGCGCCGCCAAGGTCGCGGTGATGGATTTCGACACCCGGCGCGACTGTCAGGAGACTGGCAGACTGCGGCGCATTGAAGAGGCGACCGGGATATTCTTTACCGGCGGCAACCAATTGCGAGTGACCACCCTGCTGGGCGGCACGCCCGTCGCGAAGCTGATTCGTGCGCGCAATGCAAATGGCGTGACGGTGGGCGGCACCAGCGCCGGCGCCAGCATCTTGAGCGAACACATGATTGCCTACGGCGACGAGGGCTCGTCGGTGATTTCCGGCAGCGTGCACCTGGCGCCGGGGTTGGGCCTGACCAATCGTTTCATCATCGACCAGCACTTCCGCCAGCGCGACAGATTGGGCCGACTGATGACGGCGCTGTCCTACAACCCGTTTGCCGTCGGCATTGGCCTGGACGAAGACACCGCCGCCTTCATTGGCCCGGACGAGACCGTTGAGGTGTCAGGTAGCGGCGGCGTAACCATCGTCGATGCCGCGGACGTCAGTTACTCATCGGTCGCTGAATCGGCAGAGGGACAACCGCTCTGCGTGTTGGGATTGCGCCTGCATTTTCTGGTTGCCGGGGCGACCTTCAACTTACATACACGAGAGGCTTCCGCCCGCGGGTTGGTTCGACCCAAAGAATAGTCGCCATGCGCATCCTCGACCGCTCCGTCTATGTAGGTCCCTCGCTGTATGCGCGTTTTCCGGTCATTCGTCTCGAATTGGATTTAGGCCCCCTGGAGCAGTGGCCCACCGGCCGACTGGGCGGCGATTTCGTCGACGCCTTGGCTGCGGCGCTGCCCGGTCTCGCCGAACATGGCTGCTCGTACCGCGAACCCGGCGGATTTTTTCGCCGCATGCGCGAAGACGAGGGTACCTGGCTCGGGCATGTGCTCGAGCATGTAGCCATCGAGCTGCAAAACATGGCCGGCGAAGCAGTCACCTTCGGCAAGACCCGTGCGGCCGGCGCACCGGGCGTGTACACGGTGGTCTACGAATACGCGCAGCGCGATGAAGGAATTGCCGCCGGCGAACTTGGCCTGAAGCTGCTGTGCTCGCTGCTGCCCGAGAACATCCGGCCGGCCGGCGCCGTGCCGGATGACTGGGATTGGAACGCAGCGCGCGATGAATTCATTCGCTTCGCTCAGCGCCGCGCATTGGGGCCTTCGACGGCTGCATTGGTCCGGGCCGCCGAACAGAACAACATTCCCTGGCTGCGCTTGAACGAACAGTCTCTGGTGCAATTGGGTCACGGCAAATTCCAGCAGCGCATTCAGGCCACGGTCACCGGCCGCACCTCGCACATCGCGGTCGAACTGGCCAGCGACAAGGAAGAGACCAACAAAATCTTGGCCACCTTGGGTTTGCCGGTGCCGCAACAAGAGCTGGTGCAGTCCGAAGCACAGGCGGTGCGCGCGGCGCAACGCATGGGCTTCCCCGTGGTGACCAAGCCCTACAATGGCAACCACGGTCGCGGCATCTCGATTCGTCTCGGCAACGATGAGGAAGTCCGACAGGGATTTGTGGTTGCGCGCGAGCATGCACGCTCGGTCATCGTCGAATCATTTGTCGAGGGCGATGATCATCGCCTGCTCGTGGTCAATGGCGAATTGGTCGCCGCCACGCGCCGCACCCCCGGGCATGTGGTCGGCGATGGACGACACACGGTGGCGCAGCTGATCGAGACCGTGAACCAGGATCCGCGGCGCGGCGTGGGCCACGAGAAGGTGTTGACGCGCTTGGAACTGGACGCGCAGGCCGACAAGATGCTGCAGGCGGCGGGCATGACGGCCGATTCGATTCCGGCTGCCGGACAGGTGGTGTATCTGCGCTCGACCGCGAATCTCTCGACCGGCGGCACCGCCACCGACGTTACCGACGTCATCCATCCCGACAATCGCGAGATGGCGGAACGCGCGGTGCGGGCCATAGGCTTGGATGTCGGCGGCGTGGATTTTCTTTCCAAGGACATCACCGAAAGCTACCGCAGTATCGGCGGCGGCATCTGCGAGGTGAATGCCGCACCGGGATTTCGCATGCATGTCGCGCCCAGCGAAGGCAAGGGTCGAGACGTGGCGGCGCCGGTGGTCAGCATGCTGTTTCCGCCCGGCGCGTCGGCGCGCGTGCCGATCGCGGCGGTCACCGGGACGAACGGCAAGACCACGACGGCGCGCATGCTGGCGCACTTGACCAAGATGGCCGGCTATACCCCCGGCCTCACGACCACCGATGGCGTTTACATCGATGGTCAGCGCACGGTGCAGGGCGATATGACCGGACCCATGTCCGCGCGCATGGTGCTGGCCGATCCGCAAATCGACATCGCGGTGCTCGAGACGGCGCGCGGCGGTCTGTTGCGTGCCGGCATGGGCGTGCGCGAAATCAACGTAGGCGCCGTGTTGAACGTGCAGTCTGATCACTTGGGCTTGAAGGGCATCGACACCTTGGAGCAGTTGGCGGAACTGAAACGCATCGTGATCGAAGTCGCGACCGACTGCGCGGTGCTGAATGCCGATGATTCCCTGGTGTTGAAGATGTCCGGCTATACCGAGGCGAAACACATCTGCTATGTCACCTTGAATCCGCAACACACGCTGGTGCGCGAGCATATTCGCGCCGGTGGCCGGGCCTGCGCCCTCGAGGCCGGTGTGAACGGACAGATGATCACGTTGTATGACCGAGGCAGTCATATTCCGCTGCTGTGGACCCACCTCATTCCGGCCACGCTCGAGGGCCGCGCCACGCACAATGTGCAAAACGCCATGTTCGCGGCGGCGATGGCCTTCTCCTTGGGGTTGAAGCTCGACGCCATTCGCCAGGGGTTGCGCACCTTCGATTCGACTTTCTTTCAAACGCCCGGCCGCATGAACCTGTTCAGCGAACACCCATTCAAGGTGCTGTTCGACTACGGCCACAATGCGCATGCGGTGGGCATGATGGCGGATCTGGCCGGGCGGCTGGATGTCGCCGGGCGGCGCATCGTGGTGCTCGCCGGTCCCGGCGATCGGCGCGATGAGGACTTGGTTGCGATCGCCAACGCAGCTGCCGGACGCTTCGATCATTACATCTGCCGGCGCGATGATAATTTGCGGGATCGCGCCGCTGACGAAGTGCCGCGCATCCAGGCCGATGCACTTCGCGTAGCCGGTGTACCGCAAAGCGCCATCTCCATCATTCCGGACGAGCAGGCGGCCATCGAGGCCGCGCTGCGCATGGGCGAAGCCGGCGACCTGCTGCTGATTTTCGCCGATGCCTTGGCGCGCTCCTGGAAACAAATCATCAAATTCAAATCCCACCCTGTATCGTCCGCGCCGGTCGCGGCGAGCCCGCCCGTGATGCAAGCCGCGCCGCCGGGGTCACGCCACCAACTAGGGCGCGCCCCGCCGGAATCGGCTGCGAACTTCAGCCTCGAAGGATTGATTCGCGACGAGCGCGGGGTACGCGTAGCGCCGGCGAACGACGACTGAACGGGCCCATGCTGCCCTTCGAGGACTCGCGCCGCCTCACGGGCGGCAACCTTTACTTCGCATCTCCCGGCGCCGTACTCGAGGTCATTGGTGTCGAAGTCGACGATGGCTTGATCGCCGATTGGCGCGCGCGCGTCGAGCGCGCGACCACACTGCTCCACTGGAAGCGTCATGACAGCGTCGCGCGCCGCCATGCCGGCGGCGTGTCGCTGGCGATGGCGGCGCCCATCGATCAGCTATGGCTGGCCACCGAGATCAACGAATGGGCGCTGTGCGCGGCGTTGTACGAACGCGATCCGGTCCGCTGGCACAGTCTCGAGGGGTTGTTGATCGCACAGGCTGTGGAGGCCGCGGAGAGCACCGCGGCCGGCGATCCGCCGGTCCTGGAGAAGTCCGCCGCCCTCGCCCGCTTCGCCCGCCTGTCCGCGCTGGAATCTCGCCCGCCTCTGCGCGCGCTGCTGGAAGCGGCTGCCGCTCGGGGCCTGCCGCATGTGATCGATGACACCGATCTGACCTTGGGCGCCGGCACAGGCGCCAAGACTTTTTCGCTGCAGGCACTGCCTTCGGTCGGTGCCGTCGCGTGGCAAGCTCTGCACGATATCCCGACGGTCATCGTCACGGGCTCGAATGGCAAGACCACTACGGTGCGCCTGCTGGCCGCCTGCGCTCGTGCGCAAGGTTGGCACGCGGCCTACAACTGCACAGACGGCGTATTTCTCGATGCGGACGTGTTGGCATGCGGAGACTACTCTGGGCCTGCCGGCGCGCGCATGGTGCTGCGCGAACCGCGCGCCCAGGCGGCCATTCTGGAAACTGCCCGCGGCGGCATACTTCGTCGCGGCATCGCCATGTCGCGAGCGCATGCGGCCATCGTCACCAACGTCAGTCCCGATCACTTCGGCGAATACGGTATTCATGATTTGACCGGCTTGGCCGATGTGAAAATGAGTGTGGCGGGCGCCGTGGGGCCTGATGGCTTGCTGGTGCTGAACGCCGACGATCCGCTATTGCGCCAGCAGGCCACGCAATTGCAGCAGCGCTTCGGTCGAGTTCCGCCGCTCGGCTGGTTCAGCGCGGCAGCCGATGGGGATGGACTGAAAAAAATCGCTGCGGCCGGCGCGTCCACTTGCGGTCCCCACCGCGGCCGATTGCGCCTCACCCATAAAGAACAGCAATTCGATCTCGGCGCCGTCGCAGACTTGCCGCTGTCGATGGGTGGAGTGGCCGCCTACAACATCGGCAACCTGGCGGCGGCGGCGCTGGGCGCCATCGCCTTGAGGATAGAGCCCGCCACGATTGCGGCAGTGCTGGCACGGTTCGGCACGAACGTCTCCGACAATCCCGGCCGCCTGAT
>JAXDQN010000525.1:0-3935 GCA_034667865.1 Gammaproteobacteria bacterium | reverse complement strand
TGCCCGGCACCAGGGCGTGATCGGCATTGGGCATGTCCACTTCTACGCGCATGGTGCGCGCTTGCGCATTGATGGACTGCGCCGACCGTGCAATCTTGCCGGCGAATACGCCGCCGCCCGGAACGTTGGACGCGCCCGTGGCCCGGATCTCTGCCGGCACACCCGCTTTCATCAGTTCGCCGGCTGCGCTCTGCGGCACATCCACGAACACCCGCAGAGGGTCGGTCTGCGCCATGCGGTACAGCGACGTGGTCGACGTGCCGCTGCCTGCCGTGACCAAATTGCCGACGTCTATTTTGCGCTCCGTCACTGTCCCACCGAACGGCGCCTTCACCAGCTTGAAGGCCGTCAGAGCCGTGTACTGATCCACCTTGGACTTATCCAGCGCCACCTGCGCCGTGGCCGAATACAGCCGCGCCTCGGCTGAATCGTAATCCGCCTTCTTCGATTCGCGCTCCTGGTCCGACACCACGCCCTTGGGCGAATCGCGCCAACGCTCATGGGTGGTCTTGGAAAACTCCGCCTCCGCCTTGCGCGCTTGCACCGTGGCTTGCGAGGATTGCAATTGCGCCCGCGCCGCCTGCAGCTGCGCATCCAGTTCCGGCGTCTCAATCGTCGCCAGCACCTGGCCCTTGGTCACGTGATCGCCGATGTCCACCTGCCAGCTCGCCACATAGCCGCTGACCCGCGCGTAAATCGTGGTCTCGTACCACGCTGCCGTCTGCGCCGGCAACACCAGGTCCTGGCCCACAGTCGCGGGCTTGGCGATCACCACGTCGACCGGCGGCGCGGCCTGGGCTGCCGCCTCACCGACACTCGCCACGGCGTGCGCGTGCACGATGCGCACCGCCGTCACGATGAGGAAACACACCAGCAGCAGAGCCGCGCCGATCACCACGCCGCGCTTGGTTCGCGCAGCGGTGCCCGCAGCGAAACCGGTCGAGACCGCGTCAGATTCGTGGCGCGCCACCTCGTCGGGAAACTGGCCGTGCGCGCGGCGCGACGGGTCCTCATCATGCGGGGGCATGGGCATCACCTGTGATTTGCGGTTCAGAGGCGGCGGCTGGCCGGCGGCGCAGCAGCCGATACATGGTAGGCACGAAAATCAATGTCGCGAGCGTGGCGAATAACAGACCGCCGATGACGGCGCGCCCCAACGGTGCATTTTGCTCGCCGCCCTCGCCAATCCCCAAGGCCATGGGCACCATGCCGACAATCATGGCGCCCGCCGTCATCAGCACCGGACGCAGCCGCGTGAATCCGGCGGAGGTCGCTGCGCGCAGGGGATCGTCGCCGGCTGCCATGCGCTGATTGGCAAAGCTCACCACCAAGATGCTGTTCGCCGTGGTGAGTCCGATGCACATCAGCGTGCCCATCAGCGCCGGCACGCTCATCGGCGTTTGCGACAGGAACAGCATCCACATGACGCCGCCCAGCGCGAACGGTACCGCCATCAACACGATCAGAGGATCGATCCAGCTCTGGAAATTCATCACCAGGAACAGGTAGACCAGCACCACTGCCAGCGCAATGCCGGTAAACAGTCCCGTGTAGCTCGCGCGCATGGTTTCCACCTGGCCGCTCAAGGTCACCTTCAGCGCCTTCGATGCATCCGGCTGATGTTGTTTCAGCACCTTGTCGATGTCGCCGGCCGCCGCGTATAAATCGCGCGCCTGCACGTCCGCATGCACATCGAACACCGGCCGAATGTTCAGCTGCGAAGCCACCATGGGCACGGCCATACGGCCGAACGAGGCCAGATTGAGCAGCAATTGCCCCGACGCATCGCCGCCCGCCGAGGTGACCGGCATGGTTTGCAAGTCCTGCGAAGAACCAATGCGATAGGTGGGCACCTGCACCACCAACGGGTAGCTGACGCTGTTGCGGGGATCCACCCAGAAATTGGGTGAGGTCTGCGCGCTCGAGTTGGTCGCCACCAGGATATTGTTCGCCGCCTCCTGCTGGGTGACGCCGGTCTGCGCCGACAACATGCGGTCCATGTCCACGGTCAGCGATGGCGCGTTCGGCACTTGAAATACATGTGAGTCCACCACGCCTGCCACGCCTTGGAGCGAGCGCGCGATCTCCGAGGCCAGCGCAAAGGCCGCATCGTGGTCAGGCCCGGAGATGCGCACGTCGATAGGCGCCGGCTGACCGAAATTCAGCACTTGGTCGACGATGTCCGCCGGTTGAAAGAAAAACTGCAGCTGTGCAAAGCGCGCCGGCAACTCCCGCCGCAGCATCGCGATCAGCTGGGCCGTGGCCGTATGCTTCTCGGTCAGCGAAATGAGAATCTCACCGTCCATCGGGCCCACGGTGGCCGAGTCGCTCAGGGCGATGTTGATGCCGCTGTACGGCAGGCCGATGTTATCCAGCATCACGTCGATCTGATCATTGCCGATCAGCTTGCGGATCTGCGCCTCCACCTCCGAGAAGTACTGCTGCGTTTTCTCCAGGCGCGTGCCCGGCGGTGCGCGCACGTGCAAGCGCATCTGGCCGGCATCCACCTGCGGAAAGAAATCGCGTCCCAGGAATGGGAACAGCAAAGCCGACACGACGATCAGAACGATGAAGGCCGACACGGTGAGCCGCGCCTGCGATAACGCCCATGCCAGGGTGTTGCGATACCCCTCGCGAAATCGCTCGAATGCGCGTTCGAAGCCGGCCTGGAAGCGCACCAACGGATTCCTGTTCGGCGCCGCGGCCGACGCGCCAGGCACCGCCGGTTCCGCGTGATACTCGTGGACCGCCTTGCGCATCAGGAAGCTGAACAGCACCGGCACCATGGTGAAGGAGAGCACGAGGCTTGCCAGCAGCGAACCGATCACCGACAGCGACAAAGGTGAAAACAGATATTTGGCGGTGCCTTCCAGCAAGAATACCGGCACGAACACGATGCAAATGCACAAAGTGGACAGGAAGGTGGGAATGGCCACCTCGCTGGCTCCCACCACAATGGCCTGGCGCAGCGGCTCGCGCATCGCCACATGCCGTTCGATGTTTTCGATCACCACGGTGCCGTTGTCCACCAAGATCCCGATGGCCAGCGCGAAGCCGCCCAAGGTCATGGTGTTGAGGGTCTGCCCCGCGAATTTGATAAACAGGATCGCAGTAATGATGGACAACGGTATGGCAGCCAGAATGATCACCGACAAGCGCACGTTCCCTAAGAACATTATGATTACCAAGGCCGTCAGCATCGCCGCCATGCCGGCGCTCAGCACCACGCTGTGCAGGGCGGCGCGCACGAATACCGATTGGTCGAACAGCGGCTTGATCAGCACGTCCTTCGGCAGCACTTTCTGAATGTCGGTCAATGCCGCGCGCACGCCGTCGATCACCGCCAAGGTCGACACGCCCCCGGTCTTGCGGATGGTCATCAGCGCACCCGGCGTGCCGTTCACCGACACTGAGTTGGTCTGCACTTGAAAGCCATCGTGCACGTGGGCCACGTCGCGCATGAACACCGTGTGGCCATCGACCTGCTTGATGGGGAAGGCGTTGATGTTTTCGATCACATCCGGCGAGTTGTTCATGGTCAGCGCGTAATCTTTGTCGCCGATCTTCACATCGCCCGCCGGCAGAATGACGTTCTGCCGCAGCAGCGCCGTGCTCACATCGGAGGCCGACAGGCCACGCGCCTCCAAGGCCTGAATGTCCAGATCCGCCATGATGACGCGCGGCTTGCCACCGTAGGGATAGGGCACTTCGGCGCCGTGCACCACCGCCAAGGCCGGTCGAATGATGTTCTGACCCAGGTCGTTCAGCTTGGTGTCCGGCAGCGACTTGCTCGACAGACTGAGCTGAATGATGGGCACGTCGGTGGCGCCGTAACGCAGTACCAAGGGCGGCGTAATGTTGGGCGGCATGTACTTGAGCACCACCAGCGCGCTGCTGGCCAGCTGCGACACCGCACGGGTCACATCCGCGCCCTC
>JAXDQN010000524.1:0-7595 GCA_034667865.1 Gammaproteobacteria bacterium | reverse complement strand
ATCGCGTTCAACCCCCTACTTGAGATCCTATTTTCCATTCACGATTCCCCTGGTGGACGCTTTCGACATCGAGTCGATCGCGTGTGAGTGCGGCTTAATCACGGGGCTTCGGTATCCGCTGCCTACGCTTCACGAGCATGTCGCCACGCCCTGCGCAAGGCTCGCTTCCACATCAGATTTTGACACGGCAAGCGTAACGGTTTGGCCGACTGAGCTTCCCGACCATGTGTGGGCTTGGTCAACGAGCGACGTTGAGAACTTGAATGGTTGTGTATTCCTTGAGCCCATCCACATTGAACTCAACGCCGATTCCCGAGCTCTTGACGCCTCCGAAAGGCGCAAGAGGGTGTAGGCCCCCGTGTTGATTGACCCACGCGGTTCCACATTGTAGCCGTGCCGCGACGTCAGCAGCCTCATCCGTATCGCCACCCCAGACCGAGCCACCGAGGCCCACATCGAGGGAATTGGCGCGTGTAACCGCCTCATCGACGTCTCGATATTTCAATATCGGTATGGCGGTGCCGAACTGCTCCTCTCTCACGAGGAGCATGTCATCGGTCGCATCGGCAACGATCGTTATCGGGTAGAAAAAGCCGAGACCCGATGGCTGCGTGCCGCCCGTCACGACGCGGGCCCCTTTGGACCGAGCCTCCTCCACATAGTGGCTGACCCTGTCGCGTTGTATGCGGTTCGTCAGGGGTCCGATGAGGTTCTTGGCATCCATACCGTCACCCACCGGTATCTGCGACGCGTACTCGGCGAATTTACCGACGATCTCCTCATATTGCCGTTCATGGACATAGAGTCGCTTGAGTGCGGCACACGTTTGGCCGCTATTGATGAAGCAGCCCCAGAAGAGCCTTTCGAGCAGCGGCTCGATGCGGGTATCGGGAAGAATGATACCGGCGTCGTTGCCGCCGAGCTCAAGGGTCACCCTCTTCAGGGTGTCCGCCGCTCCGCGCATGACCCCTTTTCCGGTCTTGATGGATCCGGTAAACACCAATTTGTCGATTCTCGGATCGGCGACCATCCGCGCACCGACATCTCCATCTCCCGTGATCACATTGATCACCCCGGGCGGGAGCACCTCATTCATGAGGTCGACGAGCTTGAGGGTTGAGAGCGGAGTGTAAGGGGAGGGCTTGATGACCACGGTGCATCCGACGCGCAGCGCCGGCATCACATGCCAAGTGGCAATCATCAACGGCCAATTCCACGGCGTGATCGACCCGACGACGCCGACGGGCTTACGGCGAATAACGATGCGGCCATTGGCATCGTCCTGGATGGTTTCCTCCGGAATCGTGAGACCGGCGGTGACCCGCGTCCACGCCACCGCTCCGCCCACCTCGAGGTTGGCGCCGGGTCCGCTCTGCGGCTTACCCTGCTCCTGCGTGACTAAACGAGAGAGTTCGGGTGCATGAGCTTCCATGAGGTCTGCAATCTGGAGAAGCTTCGCGGCGCGTTCCTCTTGCGACAGCGCAGACCACATTGGCAATGAACGGCGCGCGGCAGATATCGCCTGATCGAGAAGCTCCATGGTCCCAGCAGGGCACGCTGCGACGACGCTCTCGTTTACGGGATTTATCACCTTGAAGGTCTGGGTCGGCGCGACCTTCTTGCCGTCGATTGTCAGGGTATAGCTGTTCATGATCAATGCCTCCAGAAAAGTGTTTTCAGCCCGCGGCGGGACCGCCACTAACGTTTACTACGCCCTCGCTTCACCCGTCTCAGCTTCTTCGGCAGATAACTCTCAAGATATGCGATAGCGGCGCGTTTCGCCTCAGCGCCGTATTCAGGAGTGACGCGGCCGTGTTCCAGCATGGACAGGCAAAACATGAGGTCTGCGATCTCGACAGCACGGAAGAAGAGCGCCGAGCGCTCAGCGATTGCCGGAAGGTTAAAGACGGACGCGACATGGTCCTCAAATATCCTTCCCAATTCGATATCGCTCGCGCGGTCATGCATCTTGAGCGCCGGCGGCGTGTCGACCCCGATGATCAGCTGCCGGGCTGCTGCATCTTGCGCGTACCAGGTGCTTCCCCGGTCGATCAGCTCACCGATGACATCTTGCCATTCATTTGCAACTCGCCTGAGGGGCTTCAGCAGCAACGCATGCAGCTCCTCCTCAATGACGGTCAGTAAGCTTGCATACAGCGCGGTAATGTCTTCGTAGAAAAAATAGGCGGAACCTTTTGGTACTCTTGCATGCTTCGCCACAGCCGGCAACGACAGCTCGGATAGGCGCGTACTGCGCAGGAGATGCCGCGCCGACTCCAGAAGCCCCTTACGCCGCGCATTGCCCCTGGCACTAGTTCTTGCCATTCCGGTACGGGCCTCTCAGGGTGCGTCGAATGCGGTCATCGACGCGCACTCTGAGGCGGCGCCCCCGTCTACGTTGATAACCACGCCGTTCAAGGTTCGGATCGCCGTCCGCATATAGCCACCCGATAATCCGTGGCAAGCCGCCGGGCCACTGCGGCGCCGATCCCGCTGCCGCCGCCGGTCACGAGCACAGCCCGCCGCGAATCGAAGGAAGAGATGCTCACGGATATGCCCTCTTGTGACGAACGATTAAGCGCCATGGCAAAGCTGCGCTCACAAAAGACGCGCACGCCGGACCCTTGTTCAAATTTAACACGTGAGTCGACTCCAGTCGAGTATGGTATTTGCAGGTAGTGGCGTGACTCTGTAAGGTATCGCTCTGGGACTCGACTGGAGTCGACTCGCTATTGACATCGGACTTTTTGCATTCAATCTCCCCATGGACTTCTAAGGAGCAAATCATGATCGTCGATTTATCCGGCAAAGTTGCAATCGTCACCGGCGCCGGCCAAGGTATCGGTGAGGGTATCGCCCGCGTATTCGCCAAGGCCGGCGCCAAGGTCGTCATCGCCACGCGCAGTCAGACGAATGGCCAGGCCGTGGCGGATTCCATCGTCACGGGCGGTGGCACAGCGTGGCTCAACCAAACCGACGTAGGTCATCGGGCCGAGGTGAGGCGCGTCGTTGCCCAGACGGTGGAGCGCTTCGGACGGCTCGACATCGTCGTGCACAACGCGGGCGTCTACCCCATCCGTACGATCGAGCAGCTGTCGGATGACGAGCTTGATCTCACGCTGTCGGTGAATCTCAAGGCCTCTTTCTGGTTGATTCAGGACTCCCTCCCGCACCTGCGTAAGCAGCACGGCGGTCGTTTTCTGTTCACGTCATCGGTCACCGGTCCAAATGTCGCCATGCCGGGCACTGCGCACTACGCGGCCTCGAAATGCGGCATCAACGGACTGATCCGCACCGCGGCACTCGAGTATGCTCGGCAAAATATAACGGTGAACGGTGTCGAACCCGGCTACATTCTCACGCCGGCGATGAACGCGCTCGGCGGGCCAGAGGAGCTTGCACAAATGGCGACGCAGATACCGCTGGGCAAGCTTGGGCTTCCGGTCGATATCGCGAACACGATGCTGTTCCTGGCATCGGATGCTGCGGCCTATATCACGGGTCAGACGATCGTCGTCGACGGCGGCTCCACGCTGCCCGAAAGTCCGGTGGTGCTCGAAGCTTTCTATCAGAGCCAATAGCCGCAAGGAGTCAGCGTATTCTCCTCCAGTCCCTTCAAAATTGATTTTTCAGCCGCGGTTTGAAGTCCGCCGTCTTCAATCGACTCGCACGGCCGATCGGTGGTCTGGATCGGCACGGTGAGCGGCAGAGCGTCAGCGGCTTCGACGAGGACTTAGATCCTGAACTTCATGATAAGACCCTCCTGGCGAATGCAACTCCAATGCCGCGGGTGCCCGGTTGATCGCCCGTTGGTCAAATCTAGCGGGGTGATGGTGGCGTGCGACTTCCCACTCCACATTCTTCTCGCTACACCATATGGTGACAGCAGGACGGCGATTAGAGCGATTACATCCACGTTCCAGTGAAATCAACGAGACTCGGCTAAAGTCGACTGAATGGCGTTTCATTGTTGACATTGAAAGTTGTTTGATTCAATACTCGATCACGATCGACCTTTCGGACATGCGGCGTGCCTAGAACTTCGTGCTGCCGGTGAAATGCCCGCGCATTCGGGCGATAGCGTGGCGGCCGCCAACCATGTGGATGAACATTCGATGACCACAAAAAAAACGGGTTTTTATACGGACGAACGTACCTTTTGGCATAGCACCGGAGCGCAGGCGCTGTTCTTTCCGGTGGGCGGCTGGGTGCAGCCGCCGAACGGCATGACCGGCGCAGATACGCCGGATTCCAAACGCCGGTTCCTCAATCTTCTGCATTTTTCAGGCTTGTCGTCGAGTCTGCGAGTGAGCTCCGCCGCGCCGGTGAGCGGAGAGGATTTACTGCGAGTCCATACGCCGGGCTACTTGGAGCGATTCAAGAAGGCCAGCGATTCGGGCGGCGGGGAAATCGGATTGGTTGCTCCGTTCAACGGCGGAGCGTTCGAGATCGCCGCCGTGTCGGCGGGTCTCGCCAAGGCGGCGGTCGATGACGTGCTGAGCGGGACCGTGCAAAACGCGTACGCGTTGTGCCGCCCTGCAGGTCATCATTGCCTGGCGGATCAAGCCATGGGCTTCTGTCTATTCGCGAACATACCGATCGCGATCGAAGCGGCTCGCGCCAAGCACAAGGTCGAACGGGTGGCAATCGTAGATTGGGACGTTCACCACGGCAACGGCACCCAATCGATTTATTACGAGCGCGCCGATGCCCTGACCGTGTCGATTCACCAGGACCGGTGTTTCCCGCCGGGATATTCGGGGGCCGAGGATCGCGGGCACGGCATGGGTGCCGGCTTCAACGTGAACATTCCCCTGCCCGCCGGCAGCGGGCACGACGCATACGTCGCGGCGTTCGAGCAAATCGTCATTCCGGCCCTCGAAAAATATCGACCGGACCTGATCGTGGTGGCGAGCGGCCTGGATGCGAATTCCGTGGACCCGTTGGCTCGCATGCTCGCTACCAGCGAAACATTCCGTACCCTTACTTCGCTCACCAAACAGGTGGCGGCCGGCCTGTGTGGAGGGCGTCTCGCCGTGATGCATGAAGGGGGTTATGCGGAGGCCTATGTGCCGTTCTGCGGCCACGCCATCGTCGAGGAATTGAGTGGGGTCCGAACGGCAGTTCAAGATCCGGGCTTGGACATGTTCAATGCCATGCAGCCGGGCTCCAAGGCATTGGCGTTTCAGCGTCAATGGATTGCGGACCTGGCGGCGGCACCGTAGACATTGACCACCCCGCGACCAGCGAGCAGAACCGGCGGCCGTGTCGAATCGACGGTCGCGGCCGTGGCCGCCGAGGGCGCCCTCGATCGCATCACGTCTCTCGGAGTGGATCCCGAAGACGTCATGAGGGACGTGGGTTTGGAATTGACCGACTTTGACGATCGACGAATAACATCAGATTGGCGGGTTATTGTCGATTGCTCGAGGTAGTTTCGGACTCGAGTGCAGCGAGTTGGCGCGGCCCATGCCGCTCGGGGTGAGGGTCTCGTGAGGCTGGTGGCAGGCGTACTCTGCAGGAAACTGCCAGTGGCGCCCACGAACGATTTGTTGCCGCCGAACTGAAATCGAGTTCGCCCTGGGTTCCGGTTCGGTCGCCTTGGAGCAGATTGCAAGGCGCTGCGGCGTATCTCCCTGGACCTTGAAGCGTCGCCTGAAACCGCACGGCTTGACGTTTCAGCAGTTGGTGGCCGATGCGCGGCACACGGCGGCGGTGGAGCAGCTGATGCGCGGTGTACCGATCACGGATGCAGCGCACACCCATCGACTATTCGGCGATCAGTGCTTTCAGCCGCGTGTTTCGTGATCGGACGGGTCTCTCGCCCAAAGAATATCGCGCCCTGCGGGTCGCGCAGCGTGACGTGCTCGAGGCATCGGTGGCCGAGTAGCGAACCCTAGTCTCCCGCGAGCGGTATTTGATCCTTTGTATCGAAATGTAAACGAACTGTACGGTAGGGATAAGTCCTTTTGGGGCGCTACCGCTTAAATTGGGGGACATGGCGGATAGCCGGAATCGAGGAGATGAATCGATGCAGCTTAAAACGTCAGAAGTGAGCGGCGCGTGCTTGTCTTTGCTCGTCGCGACGATGCCTGTCTTGCGGGCGCAGGCCGCAGAGCCGGCGAGACTCTCCGAGACCGCCCCCCCCAGCCAGGGAGGCGAGCTCGATGAAGTGATCGTCACAGCCAACAAAAGGTCCCAAGCACTGCAAGATGTCGGCGTGACCGCCGTCGTCTTGGGAGCCGCCGAACTTGCCGAGCGAAAGATCACCTCGCTCGCCGACATCGCTCAGGCGGTCCCCGGATTGTCGTACTCGGTCAGCGAGAGCAATACACCCGTGTTCACGCTGCGTGGCGTCGGGTTCAACGAGGCATCGCTCGCCGCGTATCCCACAGTCAGCGTGTACATAGATGAGGCACCGTTGGCATTTCCCGTGCTTGCGAGCCAAGGCGCATTCGATCTGCAACGCGTAGAGGTGCTGAAAGGCCCGCAAGGAACTTTGTTCGGCGAGAACTCCACGGGCGGTGCGATCAACTATATTGCCGCCAAGCCCACGGATCAGTTCTCGCAGGGGGAGGATCTGAGCTACAGCAGTTTCAATACGAAAGAGATCAATGCTTTTGTCAGCGGGCCCCTGACCGATACGTTGAAGGCGCGCGTCTCCGCGCACATCATCCGGGGCGACGGCTGGCAGGAGAGTTATACGCGCAATGACACTCTGGGAAAAGCGGAGGTGTATGCCGGACGCGCTATTCTCGACTGGACGCCATTGCGCACCGCGCGATTCGCGCTCACGTTGACCGCATGGGAGGACAAGTCGGATCCGCAGGCAGGGCAGCTGGTCGCGATCGATCAACAGATACCCGCCGGCGGCCGGCCGGGCATCACGAACTACCCCTATCCGCCCCGCAATGACCGAGCCGCCGATTGGTCCGATACCGGTGCGAGCCCGAGCGGTGCGACGGTGCCTTTCCGGCCCAAGTCGGACCGTAAGCTGGTCCAGGCGATTTTGCGCTCGGATGTGGATCTGTCCGACACGGTCTTGCTGACTTCGTTAACGTCGTTCGTGCACCTGACGCAGCACCAGGTCGAGGATTACGACGGTACCGCACTCAATGACGATGACATCCCGTTCAACGACGGGTCGATTAGGTCGGCTTACGAGGAACTGCGCCTGACCAACGGCGCCGCGGGGGATTTTCGCTGGATAGTGGGGTCGAATTACCAGCAGAGCCGGATTCTGGAGAGCGATGCGATCACTTATTCGGACTCGTCCGAGTCCATACCCGCGCTCAACAATCTGTATGAAAATGGCTACCAGAGCAACACGAATCGCCGGGACTTTGCATTCTTCGGCAATACGGAGTACGACGTGACGCGTCAGGTGACCTTGGTGACCGGGGCGCGCTACACCGACAATCGAACCGACGCCAATATCTGCAATTACGATCTCGGCGACGGCAAAGTGGCTGGGCTTGTTACCGAACTCGGTTCGCTGTTGACGGGAACGACGCTGCCGCCGTTGAAGGCCGGCCAATGCGTGTCGCTCGATTATCAGAATATACCGGGACCGCGCTATATCGATACTTTGCACC
>JAXDQN010000523.1:0-4885 GCA_034667865.1 Gammaproteobacteria bacterium | reverse complement strand
CCAGCACAAGCGCACTGCCGAGCTGGTCGATGCCCAGCAGCAATTGTTGTATCTGAGCTCGAAACACGACTCCCGCCAACAGTGCGCACCCTGACCACAATGCGGCGGACAGCGTGCTCAAGGCAATGAAGCGCATCCAGCCGATGCGCATGGCACCGGCCATCGGCGGCGCGATGATCGCCAGGCCGGGCACGAACTTGGCGATGATCAGCGAATTGACGCCCCAGCGTTCGAAGCGGGTCTGGGTCTGGCTGACGCAGGAGTCGGGTTCGAGTGAAATGCGGCACAAGGTCTTGAGTACGCGAATGCCGTAGGTTTGACCGACCCAGTACCAACCGCAATCGGCAATCAGGCACGCGGCCACCGATCCGACAAATAGTGCGCTTAGCGAGAGTTGCCCATCAGCGGTAAACGCTCCAGCCACGATCAAGGTCGGGACCGCCGGCACCGGCAGTCCGATTTGATCCAGCAGCACGTTCAAGATCACGACCGTAAGGCCGTACTGGGACAATGCGAGTACCAACTGCTGTGTCAATTTTTGCGCTGCTCAGTTTTGACCTGTTCTATATTGGGCAAAAAGGCCGCAACGCAACCCAGCAGCGGCAGGTACGCGCAGATTTTATAGACGTATTCGATGCCGTAGTGATCGGCCACACCGCCCAAAACGGCGGCACCGATGCCACCGATGCCGAAGGCGAAGCCGAAGAACAAACCTGAGACGGCGCCGACCTTGCCGGGGATCAGTTCCTGAGCGAACACCACGATGGCGGAAAAGGCCGAGGAGAGGATCAAGCCGATGACAAAGGTCAAAATACCGGTCCACAACAAATCGACATAGGGCAGCAGCAGGGCGAAGGGCGCGATGCCGAGAATCGATACCCAGATGACGCGCTTGCGCCCAATCCGATCGCCGAGGGGACCACCGAACAAGGTGCCCAGCGCCATGGCGAGCAGGAACACAAATAAATGCAGCTGTGCCGAGCGCACCGAGACATGGAACTTCTCGATCAGAAAGAAGCTGTAGTAGCTGCTGATGCTGGCCACATAGAAGTACTTGGAAAACACCAGCAGCACCAGAATGCCGATGGACCAGGCAGCGGTGCGCGGCGACACCGGACTCACCGACGGCGCGGGCTTGGCGCCGCTGTTCGACCGATCCAAGTGCTGGTGCTTATACCAGGTGCCGACACGGGCCAGCAGGATGATGGCGGCCAAGGCCGCCAGTGAAAACCAGGCCATGCTGGTCTGGCCGTGCGGGATGATGATCCAAGCGGCGAGCAGCGGACCCATGGCGGCGCCGCCATTGCCGCCGACCTGAAAAATGGATTGCGCCAGACCGTGCCGCCCGCCGGAGGCCAGGCGCGCGATGCGCGAAGATTCGGGATGGAATACCGCGGAGCCGGTGCCGATCAAGGCGGCGGCAACGAGCACGCTGCTGTAGCTGGTGGCGTAGGCCATGGTCACCATGCCGACCAGTGTGAAAGCCATTCCGGCGCTCAGCGAATACGGCTTCGGGTGCTTGTCGGTGTACAGGCCGATGGCCGGCTGCAGCAATGAGGCGCAAATCTGGTAAGTGAGTGTGATCATGCCGATTTGCACGAAGCTCAACTGAAAGTCGCCTTTGAGAATCGGATAGATGGCAACGATCAGTGACTGCATCATGTCGTTGAGAAAGTGCGCGCAGCTGAGCGCGCCCAACACGTTGAAGCGTGTCTGCAGCGCCGGGGTCAGCGACGTCGCGGTCGCGGTGAAATCTTTTGCCATATCTTAGTCTCTTGAAAAGCCTACCCTACTAGCTACTCGGTCATGTGTCCTGAGAGAATATCGCGATGAAACGCTTCGAACCCTATGTCTTCCTGCGCGGGCTTACTTCCCGCTGGGACGTGCTGGCGTTCATCGTGGTCATCGGGCTGATCGTGTTTCTGGGCGAAACCTCGCGCGGGCTGTTCGCTCCGCTGACGCAACTCGAGAAGGTGCCATTATCGCTCAATCCAATCCACTTGCCGGAATATGCGGCGCGCACCACGTTTCGGATGCTGGCGGCGCTGTTTCTATCGCTGATATTCACGCTGACCTATGCCACGTGGGCCGCCAAAAGCGAGCGCGCGGGCAAGCTGTTAGTGCCGATCTTGGACATTCTGCAGTCGGTGCCAATCCTCGGTTTCATTTCCATTACAGTGGTTTTTTTCATGTCGCTGGCGCCGGGTCGGGTGCTCGGCGCGGAATTCGCCGCGATCTTTGCCATATTCACCAGTCAAGCCTGGAACATGGCGTTCAGCTTCTATCAATCGCTGCGCACGATTCCCATCGAACTCACTGAGGCTGCCGAATCCTTCCGCTTGTCACCCTGGATGCGTTTCTGGCAATTGGAGGTGCCCTTCGGCATGCCGGCGCTGGTTTGGAACATGATGATGTCGATGTCTGGAGGCTGGTTCTTCGTGGTGGCCTCCGAGTCGATCAGCGTCGGGCACACCACGGTCGCGCTGCCCGGCGTCGGGTCGTACATCGCATTGGCCATCGCGCAGAAAAATCTGACGGCGATCGGCTGGGCCATCGCCACCATGCTCATCGTGATCCTTTTGTACGACCAACTGCTGTTCCGGCCGTTGGTTGCCTGGGTCGATCGTTTCCGGGTTGAACAAGAACCGGGTGTTCCTCTTCCAGATTCCTGGGCGCTGACCATGATGCGGCGTTCGCGATTGATTACCGCGGCGACCGTAGCGTTTCATGCCGCCGTACTGTGGACCAGTCGCGCGGTGAAACGGCGCGACAAGCCTGTGATGGTCGAAGCTGCGAAATCGAAGCGCAGCCTCGACCTGCTGTGGGTATCGCTGCTCGTCGCCGCCGTCGTGGCCGGGCTGTGGCATATCGTCGTCGTGGTGATCCAGAACACACCGGTGCGGGAGGCATTGCAGATATGCGGACTGGCCACGCTGACCATGCTGCGGGTGTTCATTCTGATAGCGCTCGCCAGTTTGGTGTGGGTGCCGATCGGAGTTTGGGTCGGAATGCGGCCGCGCGCGGCGCAGTTCGTACAGCCCATTGCGCAATTCATGGCGGCGTTTCCCGCCAATCTGCTGTTTCCCATCGCCGTCTACGGCATCGTCACCTGGAAATTGAATCCGGACATTTACTTGAGTCCGCTGATGATTCTCGGCACGCAGTGGTACATCCTTTTCAATGTGATCGCGGGCGCCTCGCAGATCCCCGCGGAGATGCGTTATGTGGCGGCGAATTTCGGCGTCACCGGCTGGCTGTGGTGGCGCAAGGTCGCGCTCCCAGCGGTTCTGCCATTCTATGTCACCGGTGCGATCACAGCCTCGGGCGGCTCTTGGAACGCGGCCATCGTGGCAGAGCTTGCGACCTGGGGCGACACGCAGGTGCAGGCACGCGGCTTGGGGTCTTACATTGCGGAAGCCACCGCGGCCGGTGATTTCCACCGCATCGTGTTAGGCATCGGGACAATGAGCCTGTTCGTCGTGGTCATCAACCGCCTGTTTTGGCGTCCGTTGTATTACTACGCTGAGCGCAAATATCGGCTTACCTAGGGTGAGGTTTCGATGAACAACTCTCCGCTGCTGCAATGCTCAGAAGTTCGCAAGGCTTTCCCCAAGCCGGATGGCGAGTTGTTGGTTTTGGAAGGCATGAATCTGGAATTGCACGAAGGCCAGATCGTCGGCCTGCTGGGTCGCTCCGGATCAGGCAAGTCGACGCTGCTGCGCCTGATCGCGGGCCTGGCGGAGCCGAGCGCCGGCAATGTCAGTTATCTGGGGAAGCCCATTGTCGGGCCCGCGCAGGGCATCGCCATGGTGTTCCAAAGCTTTGCGTTATTTCCCTGGCTTACGGTATTCGAAAATGTTGCCCTGGGACTGGAAGCCCAGCGCATGTCGCGACCGGAAATCCGCAAGCGCTCGCTGGCGGCAATCGATCTCATCGGCTTGGACGGTTTCGAGTCTGCTTACCCGCGCGAACTGTCGGGCGGCATGCGTCAGCGGGTCGGCTTCGCCCGGGCACTGGTGGTGCATCCGAACATCCTGTTGATGGATGAGCCGTTTTCGGCACTGGACGTGCTGACCGCCGAGACTTTGCGCACCGATTTCCTGGACCTGTGGTCGGAAGGCCGCATGCCCATCAAGGGGGTCATCTTGGTGACGCACAATATCGAGGAAGCCGTGCTGATGTGCGACCGAATCCTGGTATTCGGCAGCAACCCGGGACGCATCTTGAGTGAAATCAAGGTGGCATTGCCGCAGCCGCGCAACCGCCTGGACCCCAGCTTCCGCGAGTTGGTGGAGCGCATCTACGTGGAAATGACCGCCCGCCCGGCCGGCACGGCGGGGGGTGGCCGCCAAGAGCGCTTTCCGGGCTTAGGAATAGGCAGCGTGCTGCCACAGGTGTCGACCAACTTATTGGCAGGCTTGATGGAATCGGTGGCCGCCGTCCCGTTCAACGGCACAGCCGATCTGCCGAAAATCGCTTCCGACCTGCAAATGGAAATCGATGAGCTGTTTCCCGTGGCGGAAACCCTGCAGATGCTGCGTTTTGCGGAACTGGAGGGCGGGGACTTGAAGCTGGCCGAGGACGGGATGGCTTTTGCCCACGCGGCCGTCGATGAGCGCAAGCGCATTTTCACGCGCCACCTGCTGACCTATGTGCCTCTGGCCGCCCATATCCGCCGAGTGTTGGACGAACGCGCGTCGCATTCCGCGCGAAAAAGCCGTTTTATCGATGAACTGGAGGACTTCATGAGCGAGGAGGCCGCGGAGCAGACCCTACGGGCGGTCGTACGCTGGGGCCGCTATGCCGAGGCATTCGCCTACGATGACGAGAATGCCATGTTCAGCCTTGAGAATCCGACCTAAAATAGGTCATGAACGAGACGGCG
>JAXDQN010000522.1:0-6238 GCA_034667865.1 Gammaproteobacteria bacterium | reverse complement strand
TGCCGCAAATGCTGCCGAGCTTGTTGGTGCCGAGCAAATGCGCAGGCGGCACATTGGGGTAGCCGGCGAACAGCGCCGGCACTTGAATCAGTCCGCCGCCGCCGACGATGGAATCGATGAATCCGGCAAAGAATCCCGCGCCCAACACCAACGCAAATGGGCCGCTGCTTGCGCCTAGCGGGACGAAGTCCAGGACGATCCTCCGTGAATGTCGCGCAATTTCTTTTCCCAGCCGGCGTTGAACCAGTGTTCGATCAGCCGAAACGAAATCGAAACGCTCGGCGGTGCAATGGTTTGGCTGCCGGCGAATTCAGCGCGCGTGAACCAGCGGGCATCTTCGAGTTCTTGATCGCGCAACTGAATTTGCGTGGTGGTTGCGCGCGCGGTGAATCCCAGCATCAGCGATGAGGGAAAGGGCCAGGGCTGAGAAGAGTGATACTCGATGCCCGTCACCTCGATGCCGGTCTCTTCGAACACTTCGCGCGCAACCGCGTCTTCCAACGACTCGCCGGGTTCGACGAAACCGGCGATGGTCGAATAGCGGCCCACCGGCCATGAAGCCTGTCGCCCCAGCAGCGCGCGTTCGCCGTCGCTGACCAACACGATGATGGCCGGATCGAGCCGTGGGAATTGCTCGTGGCGACACGTCGGGTTGGTGCACACCACCACATGACCCGCTTTGGCCGCGACGGTGGGCGCACCGCAAGTGCCGCAGAAGCGGCTGCGTCGCCTCCATGACAGCATGGCGCGCGCATAGCCGAGCAGCGCCGCTTCCTCGGCCGGCAGACTCGCGGCAACCATGCGCAGGTCTTCGAAGCGCGTTCCCGGTTGCGTCTGCGGCGCATCCGGCGTGGCGAACTCGAAGGCAAACATGTAAATACCGCGAAAGCTTCCCAGCAACACCAACTCGGCGGCAGTGAGCCGCGCAGCCGGGATCTGCGACAGCGAAAGGTAGGCGGCGCGCGGTTGCGCCGTACCCTCCGCAGCGTCTTCGCTGACCAGGCTGCGCGAATTCCACAGCGGTACCACGCAACTGGCGGAATCGGCCAAGGCGCTCGCAAACCACGCCGGATCCTGCCGCAAATGCGCGGCCCGGTCCAAGTACGGACCGGCCAAAATATTGCTTGCATGCATTGGCCCCATTCTAGCAGGGCTGACCCAACTGGTCTCAGTGCGTCAGCGGCGGCGCGGCGCCATGACTGCAATTGGCGCAAGTTTGTTTGTGCCTTGCCAGCAAATCGCGCAAACGCAAGCCGCCGCAACTGCCGCAGCGGGTCATGCCGACTTCATCGCGCCGCGCCAAAGCCAACAATAAAAACCAGGCATGTTCGAATGAAATGCTCACCGGTGCGTGCAAATCCAGATACGCCTCGTAGGCGCGGCACAACAGGGCTCCCGACTCCAATGAGCCGACGCGATAGCGCGACTCCACGCCGCCGCCGGCCGCGCCCATCAAGCCGTACATGAGAAACAAGCTCGCCAATTGCGCGGCGTGAAAATTCACTTCCGGGTTTCTGAAGAAAAATGCCGCCTGACGCGGCGACTTGCCGCGATGACGCAGCACGCATGCGGTCTCGTTTTGCAGCACGTAGCTGCGATACAACTTGCGGATTCGATCATCACTCAGGCCGGTCCATTGCTTGATGGTAAAAGTGCGCGCTTCGTGGCGAATGAATCGCAGTGCAAGATCGAGGCGCTCACGATCGCGGGTGTAACGGTCGTCGGAAATTCTCATGGGATGCTCTCCTTTGCAATTCAGGTGATTTCGGGCCAAAAAGAATTTGACAGAAATTAATCACAAAGTTAGCTTGGGTGCCAAGCGATTTAACGATGCATTTTGCGGAATTCGTAGGGAGGCGGGTATGCAGGCAGGAATCGGCGGCAATTGGGCGCGGGAGCCGCATTTATCTTCCGAACAACTGAACTCGGTGCGGGGACTGAATCAACGATTCCTCGATCTGGCGGGCGGCGGCGCCGACCAATGGGATGCATCGCGCTCGCCGGGCGGCAACCCGATGCTCGCCGCCGGCCTTGCGCAGCAGTTGGCGCCGCTGTCGCGTACCCAACGCGCGGCGGTGGCGAGTTGTCCGTATGCATTGTTCGACCTGCGGTTCGAGGACCAGACCTATTGGGAGTCCAGACTGGCGCAGACCCCGCCATTGCGCGTTGCGGATGTGTCGCTCGATGCCGAGGTGGTCGACTTTGTGCGCTTGGCGCTGTTTTACGCCTGGCACGTGTCCTGCACGGCGAGCCTGGCGGCGCAATTCCTGCTCGGCATGTCGCCGGCCACCGTGGAATCATTCCGCGGCGTCGGTGTCAACAGTCTGCCGGGATTGGCGGCGAGCGAGGCGGCAAACTTAAGCGCGAGATGGCGCGATTGCGCCGCGTACTGGAGCGCGTTGATCGCCGCCGCCGCACGCGCCGATCCGCCGGCATTGCGGCGGGTGCAACTGTATGGATTGCAATTAGCGGCCGCTGCGCGGCTGCCGTAGCTAAAGCGATTTTTGCGATTTGCCGTTGCGGGCCCGGCCTCGGCAGGTTTAGGCTACGCGGCTCCTATGCATGCCCTAGTCCTCCGCCAGCTCACCAAGGTTTATAAAAACGGCATCAAGGCGCTCAAGGCCATCGACCTGGCCGTCGATGAGGGCGACTTCTTTGCATTGCTGGGACCCAATGGCGCCGGCAAGACCACCGCCATCGGCATCACCACCTCGCTGGTCAACAAAACCAGCGGCACCGTGGAAGTTTTCGGTCACGACATCGACAGGGAATTGGAAGCTGCGAAATCCTGCATCGGGCTGGTGCCGCAGGAAATAAACTTCAATATGTTCGAGACGCCGTTCACCATCGTGGTGAATCAAGCCGGCTTTTACGGCATTCCGCGCCAATTGGCGAAGCAGCGCGCCGAGAAATATTTGAAACAGCTGCAATTGTGGGAGCGGCGCGATTCCATCGCGCGCGCACTGTCGGGCGGCATGAAACGCCGCCTGATGATCGCCCGCGCTCTGATGCACGAACCGCGATTGTTGATTTTGGACGAGCCCACGGCGGGCGTCGACATCGAGATTCGCCGCTCCATGTGGGAGTTTCTGCGCAATATCAATGCGCAGGGAACCACCATCATTCTGACCACGCACTATCTCGAGGAGGCGGAGAATCTGTGCCGCAACATCGCCATCATCGAAGGCGGCAACATCATTGAGCGCGACACCATGCCGAATGTGCTGCGCAAGCTGCAAACCGAAGTGTTCGTATTCAATTTGCGCGACGCGCGCAGCGCGGCGCCGGCACTGAACGGCTTCACCGCGATGCTGTCCGATGAGCATACGCTGGAAATCGAAATGTCCAAGACTCAGAGCTTGAACGATATTTTCGCGCAGCTGTCGGCGCAGGGCATCGCGGTCACCAGCATGCGCAACAAGGTTAATCGTCTCGAAGAGTTGTTCATTCGCCTGGTCGATGGCAGCGTGCTGGCGGGAGCCGCACAAGCGGCGAAGGGGAATTAGCCGATGGCCGCATCGCGCGCCGCTCTCGAATGGATCGGTTTCAAAACCATCATCATCCGCGAATTCAGCCGCATCGTGCGCATCTGGGGACAAACCATCGTGCCGCCGGCGGTCACCGCGACGCTTTACTTCATCATCTTCGGCAGCTTGATCGGCCGCCGCGTCGGTCAGGTGGGCGGCTACGACTACATGCAGTTCATCGCCCCGGGCCTCATCATGATGACGGTGATCCAGAATTCCTACGGCAACGTGGTGTCGTCATTTTTCGGCGCCAAGTTCGGCAAGCACATCGAGGAGTTGCTGGTATCGCCGCTGCCCAATTGGCTCATCGTGCTGGGCTACGTCATGGGCGGCGTGCTGCGCGGCGTCTTGGTGGGTTCGGTGGTGACCATTGTGTCGCTGTTCTTCACGCATCTGACGCTGCTGCATGTGTTCGCGATTTTTTCCGCGGTGCTGCTCACCAGCTTCGTGTTTGCCTTGGGCGGGTTCATCAACGCACTGTTCGCCAAGAATTTTGATCAGATCTCCTGGTTCCCGACATTCGTGTTGACGCCGCTGACCTATCTTGGCGGTGTGTTCTATTCGGTCACCATGCTGCCGAATTGGGCGCATACGGCTTCCAACGTCAACCCCATTCTTTATATGGTGAGCGCCTTCCGATTTGGTTTCCTCGGCACATCCGACGTCGACTTGCGGCTGGCCTATGGAATCATGCTGTCCGCCGCCATTCTGATGTTCTCGCTCGCGGTCGCCCTGTTGAACCGCGGCACTGGTATCCGCGACTAGGAGGTCTCTAAGTGTCAGCTACGGTTACACGCGCGTGCAGCGCTTCGTTGGCAGCGATCTTGAGCGCATTGATCGCGGCGGCCGCTGCCGCCCAAGGGACCGCTACCGAGATGGTGGGGTTTGCGCCCGGCGCCGCGGCGACGCAAGCGCAGCTGGAAGCGAAGTTCGATGCGGACTTATCCGCCGCGGACCTGCAGACTTGGATGCAGCAGTTGTCGTCGGCGCCGAACCATGTCGGTTCCGCCCACGATAAGGCCAACGCGGAATTTCAACTGGCGAAGTTCAAGGAGTGGGGCTGGGATGCCTCCATTGAAACCTTCTCGGTCTTGTACCCCACGCCGCGTGAAGTGGCGGTGGAGCTGCTCGAGCCTACGACCTTCAAGGCGCGCTTGAGTGAGCCGCCCATCGAGGGCGACAGCACCTCGTCGCAAACCAAGGATGAACTGCCGCCGTACAACGTCTATGGCGCTGATGGCGATGTCACCGGTCAGCTGATTTACGTCAATCAAGGGATGCCGGACGACTACAAGGAACTCGAGCGGCTGGGGTTGAACGTCAAGGGTAAAATCGTCCTGACCCGCTACGGCGGGGGGTGGCGCGGACTGAAACCGAAGTTGGCCTACGAGCATGGCGCCATCGGCTGCCTGATCTACTCCGATCCTCGCGATGATGGATATGGCGCGGGCGATACCTATCCGAAGGGCGGTTTTCGGCCACGCGATGCCGTGCAGCGCGGTTCGGTGCAGGATTTAACCCTGTACAGCGGCGATCCACTGACACCCGGCGTAGGTGCGGTGCCTGGCGCGAAGCGTCTGGCGCTCAAAGATGCCAAGACCTTGCTGAAGATTCCGGTGCTGCCGATTTCCTATGGCGATGCCGAGCCGCTGCTGGCTGCGCTCGGCGGCCGCGTGGTGCCTGCATCATGGCGAGGCGGCTTGGCCCTGACCTACCACATCGGTCCAGGACCTGCGACGGTGCACATGAAGGTGCTGTCGGACTGGAATCAGAAAACCTTGTACGACGTGATCGCCAAGATGCGCGGCAGCCAGGAGCCGGACCATTGGGTCATTCGCGGCAATCATCACGATGGCTGGGTGTTCGGCGCTGCCGATCCGCTCTCCGGCCAGGTTGCGCTGATGGCGGAAGCCAAGTCCATCGGCAAGCTGGTGAAGGACGGATGGCGTCCGAAGCGCACCTTGGTGTACACCAGTTGGGACGGCGAAGAGCCGGGCTTACTGGGTTCCACCGAATGGGTGGAGACGCATGCAGCGGAACTGAAAGCCAAGGCAGTCCTGTACGTCAATTCCGATGTCAACGGCCGCGGCTTTTTATCGGCTGAAGGAAGCCACGCGCTGCAGCACTTCGCCAGCGAAGCGGCGCGCGACGTCAAAGATCCGGAGAGCGGCTCCAGCGTGCTGGCGCGGGCACTGGCTGCGCGTCGCCTGAGCGGCTATGAATCCGGTGGGCAGGGCGAAGCTGCGGCCCATCAGAGCGGCGACCTGCAGTTGGGCGCCCTCGGCTCGGGTTCTGACTACACGCCATTTCTGCAGCATCTTGGCGTGAATTCCCTGGATTTGTCATTTGGCGGAGAGTCCGATTACGGCGTCTACCATTCTGCCTATGACAGCTATGATCACTTCCGTCGCTTCGTCGATCCCGGCTTCGTCTACGGCGTGGCGCTCGCCAAAGTGGCAGGGCGCGTCATGTTGCGTGCGGCCCAGGCGGAACTGATCCCGGCGCGGGAAAGCGATTTCGCAGCGTCGATCGCGGGCTTCGCCGATGAGCTGCACAAGCTCGCCGACGGCCTGCGCGCCAAGTCGCGTGAGCTCGGCAAATTGTTGGATGACGATGTCTACAAACTGACCTCGAATCCTGACAAGCGGCGCGCCGCGCCGCCGCGGGTCGATGAGGTACCGTATTTGAATTTTTCAGCATTGGATAATGCC
>JAXDQN010000521.1:0-3745 GCA_034667865.1 Gammaproteobacteria bacterium | reverse complement strand
TGAGAGTCCGGCCAATCTGCTGCAGAAGGCGCAGCTGCAGCTGCAGCATGCCAAGAAATCCGGCCGCAATCAGGCCGCCTGAAGTCTACTGCGGCAGCTTCTGTTTCGACTGGCGGGCGTTCAGCTGCACTCGCTTAGGATGGCCCTTCTGCCAGCCGCTCTCGCCCGAACCGTTGTTCGGGGCGTTATCTGCGACGGCCACCGAGGCCGCCAACATCACCAACATAGCCGCGTAGCTCAAACCCCTGCGCGCTGAATTTATCATGTGCCTTCTCGCCGAATTTATTGCCTTCCCTTGAAATGACGCTTCAAGGCGGCGCTTGGTTGCAGTCATTAACCAGAGTTAATGCACAAAGCAGGAATTCAGCGCCCCGGACACCAAAAGTGGGAGAGGGCCTGCGCGGCGCGGGTGGTTCGTCCTACACTCGGTCCTCGGCACTGCACGCATGCTGATTACACCCGGCATCTGGGTAACAGCATCGCTCGCGTGGCGGGCTTCGATACCAGGAGGAACTTATGAAAAAACTAATATTGAGTGCGATGGTCGCGATGAGTCCGCTTTGCATGGCATCGATGGCGCTGGCCGAACAGCCGGCCGATTCTGATTCCGCGCATCCCGGCGCCTATGTGAAAGATTCGGTCATCACCACCAAGGTGAAGGCCAAGCTGGCGGCGAAGCATATGGCGACGCTGACCAACATCAAGGTCGACACCGACAGCGAGGGTGTGGTGTGGCTGAGCGGCAAGGCGCCGACCCAGGACGCCAGCGATCTGGCCGCCATGATTGCCAAGGATACGGACGGTGTACGTTCGGTGCATAACAAGATTGTGATCGCGCAATAACGCGACTTGAGCCGCAAGGGCAGGGCGCAGGTCCTGCGGAAAACGCCCCGATTTCGGGGCGCTTATTGACCGCCATCGAGTAGCTGCTAGGCTATGCTGTAGCCAATGCGGCCGTGCCGCCGGGGTACAACATGAAAAGAACAATTCAGGCGGCGTTCACCGGCATCTTTCTGCTTTCAACCTTGGCGGTGGCCGCGGCCGTGCCCGAGCTGCCGCCGCAAACCGGATTTCTGTTTTGGACGCCGGCGCAGCAGCGCATCGGCTATCGCAATATTGAGAAAATATTTCCAACCCGCACGGTGAAGCGCGGCGCCAAGGTCGCTGCGCTGCCGAACGATCCCGCCAAGCTGGCGGTGAGTTATCAGTTCCAGGGCTCGGAGTGGAACACTGAAAAATTCATGCAGGCCACCCGAGTCGCCGGCCTGTTGGTGATCCAGCACGGAAAAGTGCTGCTGGAGCGCTATGGACTTGGCCAGCGCGCGCACGATCGCTGGACCTCGTTTTCGGTTGGGAAGTCGGTCACCTCCACGCTGATCGGCGCAGCCATCAAGGACGGAGCCATCAAGGGGCTGGATGCCCCCATCATCGACTACATTCCGACGCTCAAGGGCAGCGCGTACGACGGCGTCAGCGTACGGCAGTTGTTGACGATGACCAGTGGGGTGAAGTGGAACGAGGATTATTCCGACCCGAATTCCGACGTCAATCAATTCGCCCTCGGAAACCCGGGTCCCGACGGTGAGAATCCCATCGTCGCGTACATGAAGAAGCTGCCGCGCGAGGCGCCGCCCGGCAGCAAATGGGTTTACAAAACGGGCGAATCCGATCTCATGGGCGTGTTGCTGGCGCGCGCCACGCATAAACACCCCGCGGAGTATCTGTCGGAGAAAATCTGGTCGAAGTACGGGATGGAGCGGGACGCTGTGTGGATGCTGGATAGATCGGGTGAAGAACTCGGCGGCTGCTGCATTTCGATGACACTGCGGGACTATGGAAGATTTGGGCTGTTCTTCATGCAAGGCGGCAAGATTCACGGTAGCAGCATTTTGCCGGACGGCTGGACTGCCGAGGCGACGCGCGCCCAGGTGCCGAAATACGGGTTTCAGTGGTGGGTGGTCGGAGACGACGGCACCTACGAAGCGGTCGGCATTTTCGGCCAGGCAATCCACATCGATCCGCATCAAGACTTGATCATCGTCACATCGAGTGCGTGGCCCGAGGCCGATGCGAAGAAATATTACGACAACAGCAATGCGTACTTTGCGGCGGTGACGGAGGCGTTGCGGGGACGATGAAAAAACTCAAGCACGAGGCGGAACTGTTCAAAGCGGCGCTGCTGGAGGGCGTGAAGTACGCCGAGGGCCGCGGGGCGGTGGAGTTCGAACCCACCGACTCCGCCAGCGCCAAGGCACTGTACGTGTATCGGCTGTTGGTTCATGACAAATTGATTGCGCCGATGCCGGAAGATCAGGTGAGCGAGAAGACTATCCGCCATAGGCTGGCAACCTGGTATGCGCATAAACTCCCCGCAGGTCATCCGCTGACGGGGTAGATGCAAGTCCTATCTTTCAAAAACACCGCGTTGTTCAAGCGTGGTCTGTGGTTGAGCATGGCGACTCTGGTGGTATTCGCCGCATCGCCGTTCGTGCTGGACGGCCGGCTGTGGCGGCAACCGGGCTCCAGTTTGATCGGCGTGGATCTGCTGGTGGTGCTGTTTGGTTTTTTGTTATGGCGCACCCGCTTTCATCTGCTGACCGACGAGGTGATCGATGCGGAGGTGCATCTGGTCGTGAGGCGGGGAAAGAAGATGCTCTTGGTGCTGTTTTCGAATATCGCTTCCGCCGAGGTTATGAGTTTCAGCGGCGTCCACCGCATCGTGATTCGCTTGCATGAGGCCACGCCGTTAGGGAAACGCATTGAGTTTTTGCCGCAGGCGAGTTTGTGGTCAAATCTGCCGGCGGTGCAAAGGATTGCCGCCAGCCTCGCAAACCGAGCGTCGCAAATTCCGACCATGGTCAGGGATCCGAGAGCATGACGCAGATTCCTGGTTTCGATCGGCAGTCCCTGTTGTTGAACGCCGAGACACGCAGCGTTTACCGGGCCGGTAACGGACCCGCCGTCATCGTAATGTCGGAAATGCCGGGGATAACGCCCCAGGTCGCAAACTTCGGCAGAAAAGTGGTGGATGATGGCTTCAGCGTTTTCATGCCGAATTTGTTCGGCCAGCCGTTACGGCCGGCCACAGCAGGCTATTCCATCCGTACGATCCTCAAAGGCTGCATCAGCCGAGAGTTCCGGGTGTGGGCGAGCAACGAGTCCAGTCCCATCGTCGATTGGCTGCGGGCGCTGGCCCGGCATGCGCATGCGCAATGCGGCGGTCGCGGCGTCGGCGCCATCGGCATGTGTTTTACCGGCAACTTTGCGCTCGGCATGATGTTGGACGCTCCGGTGATTGCGTCCATCTTGGCGCAACCATCTCTGCCGTTTGCCGTGACCCAATCCCGGCGTGGCGCGCTGCACGCATCACCGGCAGAATTGCGGGCCGCACATGCCAAGATCGAAGGGCAGGGCGCTCGCATTTTAGGCTTGCGCTTTATCCAGGATCCCATGTGCCCGAACGAGCGATTCGCGCGATTGCGCAGCGAATTTGGCGCCGCCTTCGAGGCAATCGAATTGGATGAGAAGCATGCCAACCCCAAGGGTCCGAAGCCGGCACACAGCGTGCTGACCAACCATTTGATCGATGCAGAGGGCGAGCCGACGCGCGAAGCACTGGACCGTACGCTGGCCTTTTTGCACGAACAGCTGGGAGCCGCGGCTTAGGTCACGGTTCGATGCGCATTCCGTCCTGCGCCGCCTGCACTTTCCCTGTGTATGACTGGCGAATCGAGTCCACGACCGC
>JAXDQN010000520.1:0-6230 GCA_034667865.1 Gammaproteobacteria bacterium | reverse complement strand
TGACGCCGCTGCAGCAGGCGCATTTTGCGGCCGAAATCGCCGAGCGCGGCAGAATCATCGCGCCGCCCCGCTTGGTGGCGGCCATTCGACCAGCTGGTTCGAACACCTCAACCCAGCGCGAGCCTGTGCTCACCAAACCGATTAGTCTCGCTACCGACGACCAGTGGAACGTTATTTATGATGGCATGGTGGGCGCGGTCACCCAGCCGGGAGCCACCGCCTATGCTGCCTTTATCGGCGCGCGTTACAAACTCGCGGGTAAAACGGGCACGGCGCAAGTCGTCACCGTCAAGCAAACCGAGAGCACCAAACATCAGGACGCAGATGTACGCAAGCGTGAGCATGCTTGGTTTATTGCTTTCGCGCCTGTGGATAATCCAAGGATCGCAATTTCTGTCCTGGTGGAAAATGGCGGATTTGGCGGCTCAACAGCCGGTCCAATTGCGCGCAAGGTGCTGGACACTTATCTGCTGTCCGATGATCCACCGGCGACGCCGCCGGTTGCCCCGATACCACCGCCGCGCGCTCCGGCCGCCACCACTGCCGCGGTGGTCTCATCGATTGGCCCAATCAGAAACGCGCGGTGAAGTGCACGCCCCAGTTGCGCGGCTCACCCAATTGCACATACAGCTTTTTCGGAAAATCCGGCGGTTCGTCGCCGAAAAAGAAGCCGCGCACGGTATAGTTCTTGTTCAACAAGTTGCGTCCCCACAAATATATCTCGTAGCGCTGGGTCTCCCAGCCCAGCTTGCCATTGACCAGACCGTAGGCGCTCGATCGGGTTTCGTTGGGCGGCAGGTCGTAAAAGAAGGCACCCGAGCCCGTCAGATCCAATCGCGCGTACGGTCCACGCGGATCGCGCCAGGTGGCGTTAACGGCCGCTTGCCACGGCGGCGCATGCGGCACCGCCCGGTCAGGGAGCTCCACGCCGTTTTGCACGAAACCGTGGTAGCGGGTTTGCAGCAGCCCTAATGATCCGCCAAATTCGAGACTGTGAGTCGCCGCCCACGCCAGCGTGCTTTCCAGGCCGTAGTTAAAGCCCGATTTGGCATTACCCGTGAAGAAAGTGAAGGTATCGGGATTGGTCGGATCGGTTTGTTCACTGGTCAGCAGCTGTTCGTTGTGGCGCACCATGTAGAACAGCGATGTGTCCCAGCGCAGGCGGCCGTCGTTCCATTGAGCCTTGTGGCCTAACTCGAAGTTCACATCCGATTCCGGCCCGAACTGCAATTGGCCGGACAATAAGCCGGCGCTCAAATTAAAGCCGCTTGCTTTATAGCCACGCGCAATCAATGCGTACACATGTTGAGCGTCGCTCAAGGCGTAGTCCAAGGATGCGTGTCCGCCCCATAAATTGTCGGCGGGCGAAAAATGATTGCTGAGCAGCGGCGCTGCGACGTCGGCCAGGCGGTCGAGATTGCTCGTGCTGTCATCGTAGCGGCTGGTATGCCGCTCGCCGCGCAGCCCCACCGACCAGCGCAATCTCGGCGTGAAATTGCCGTCGAGTTCGCCGTACAGTGCCGCATTGCGCGAGCGATATTCGCTGGAGATGACGCTCAAACTATTGGAGTCCTGGGTGTCGTCGAGCGGATCGATGAATTCGCCGGCCTGGGCGTCCGTCAGCGATTCGCGCAGTTCAAAGGCGTAGATGCCCACCAACCAGGAAAGCCCCTGCGCCGGCGCATCGCCCAAGCGGAATTCCAGACTGCGCGTGGAGCGGCGGCGCCGCTGATCTTCGGTGAAGTCATAGGTGAACGGCGCCCACATCACCGGGTTGCCCCAGTCGCCATCGAAGCCGTAGTCGATGGTGGAGTCGGCATAGGTGGCAATGGCCGTCAGGGTAAAAGGCTGGAAGCCGCCATAGGTCGCGCGTGCCGACAGGCCGGTGGAATATTGCCGATCGACGCCGGGATGGTCGGACTCGGTGGTACGGCTGTTGTCGATGGCAAAGGCGTCGTAGCCATTGTTCATTTGCGAGCGCAGCGCCGTGAAATCGATGCGCAAGTCCGCGCTGGGTTGATAGCGCCAGCGGGCTCGTATCGTCAGTTCATCGCGGCTGTCGGTGTCGCTGCGGCCGAGATAGGCATTGTGGTAGAAGCCGTCGCTGGTGTAGCGCTGCACGGCCAGGCGAAAGGTCGAATCCAGATCGCTGACAGGTCCCGTGATCACGGCGCCGTAGGAGCGCTCGTTGTAATTGCCCACATCCAGTTCCGCGCGGCCGCCGAAGGTGTCGGCAGGCTCGGCGCTCTTGACGTAAATCAAACCGGCCAACGCGTTGGCGCCGTACAAAGTTCCCTGCGGCCCATGCAGCACTTCGATGTGATCGACATCGAACAAGGTGGCCGCGGAGCCCAAGCCGCTGAAATCGATGTCATCGATCAGGAAACCCACGGAGGGATTCGGCGCGCCTTGATATTGCTGCAGCTCGCCAATGCCGCGGATTTGGAAATAGCGCGGACGCGAGGTGTCGCCGGCCCAATTCAAATTCGGCACCAGCGGCAGCACGTCCTCGAAATGCTGTTGGCCGGCATCGCGCAGTGCTTGGTCCGTGAGCACCGAAACGCTGCCTGCCGTCTCGGCGAGAGGAATGGGCCTTAACGTGGCGGTGACGACGATTTGGTCCAGCGGCGGCTCGCCGTTGTCGGCGGCCACGGCGGGCGCCGACCAAGTCAGCACGGCAAACAATAGACAGACTGCGGAAATCTTACCCATGCTCCCTCCGCCGGTACTAACCGGATCAGGTTCAATGGGTTCGCTGGTGTGCTTGCGCCGCCAGCATCTCAGGCCCTTAAGGCCACCCCAGCTTGTTGAATTTCAATACTCTATTCGAATCGCTCGCGCGAATAAACAGGTTAAGTGTAAAACAGCGCCCGCGCCGCACCAATCAGTGCGCCGCCAACCAAGATGACCAACGGCAAAAAAGTCATGCCGTAGCCCACGTCACGCTTGGCGGGATCCTTCACATAGGTGAATGCGTAGATCTCCCTGCCCGCCAGGTAGACGACCCCCAAAGCCGCCGCAACCAAGGGGCTCCAATACTTGGCAAAGATGTATATTGCGGGAAGGAAGCCGATCAGCTGTTCCAGAGTATTCTGTTGAACGCGAAAGTAGCGCTCAAAAGTCTCGTTGCCGGTGATGGCCGGAGCCTTGACTCCGTACTTGCCGCGGGCCGACCCCACTCTGAAACCAAATACGATGAATTGCAGAATTGCGAGCGCAGTCACGATATCGACATATGCCATGTTTCATCCCCCTGTTGTTGAAGTCTAGCACTCCGCCGCCGGCAGAAATCCGCCAAGCTATCCGAATCCCAACGCTACCAGAGGGTCGAAGTCCGCAATGAGCTTACCCCGAAAATCCACCCGTAACGGCACTCGTGGCTACGCGCACTTGGTTGAAGTCGACGTCCCGGTTGCCCGGGTTTGGCGCGCATTGACGGATCCGGGGTTGATCCGTATTTGGTCCGGCCAGGAAGCGGAGATTGACCCCCGCCAAGGCGGCGCCTACCGCATCGGCAAGCGCAATGCCGGAGGTCGCGAGGCCCATATCGATATTTTCGACGTGAACCGCCGCCTGCGGCTCATCTATCTGAACAATCCGGGTTGGCCGGCCGCCGACAGCGCCTGCGTGGATGACTTCATCATCGACGCGCGCAAGGGTGAAGGTAAGGCTTCGTTGCGCCTGCTGGGGTCGGGCTATCCCGAAAACGCGGAATGGGATCAGAGCTATGCGCGCATTCGGATGGGGTGGGAGAGATTCATGGCGCGCATCAAGGTCACGCTGGAAAGCCCCCCGGTGCCCAAGAAACCTAAAAAGGTCGTTCCCAAAGATCCGCCTTTAGCCGGTCTCGATTACTGATTGGCGCTCCGCGCTTCCTTGTTATGCTTGCGGCGAGCCAAGCTATGAGGAGTCGGCAATGGTCGGTTTTCTAATTCGCGCTGTCATCGTGGCTCTCGGACTGTGGCTGGCGACCGCGTGGGTGTCCGGCGTCTCCATCGATACCCCGCAGACTTTATTGTTGGCCGGCATTCTGCTGGGCGTAGTGAATTCCGTGATTCGCCCGATTGCCATCGTGCTCACCCTGCCGATGACGGTGTTCACGCTCGGTCTGTTTTTGTTGGTCATCAATGCCGGCATGGTGGCACTGGTGGCGTGGATGTTACCCGGCATGCATGTGAATGGATTCGGAGCAGCGTTTTGGACTGCGATTTTGGTAAGCTTGGTGAGCATGATCGGTTCATGGTTCGTCGGCGGAAAGGGAAAAGTCGAAGTCTTCGTCAAGAAGCGTTAAGGACTTAGAATGGCGCGCCAGTTGATGCCGTCGTCAATCTTCCCATCAATTTCAAACTCACAGGGCTCGCGACTCGTTAGCGCCGCTGCGGAGCGGCGGCCTTGGCCGGCCCGCTCAAGCGATTTACCCAGGCATACAGGGCGATCACGGACACGGTGAACGCAATGCCGCCGATCCATAGCGACGCATTGGCAAAGCTTGCGCCCACCAAGGCGAGCGGCGCGTCCTTGCCCGAGAAAACGACTACGGCAGCCAGGATCACGCCCAGCAAGCTTTCACCGACAATCATGCCGGAGGCCAACAGCACGCCCAGCTGTTTGGTGTGGGCCGGTTTGGCGGTTCGATCGGCGCGCCGCTCGTACATCCAGCCCACCACCGCGCCTACCACGATAATCAGTGTCGTCGACATGGGCAGGTAGATTCCCATGCCCACACCCAGCGGCGGCATACTTGCCTTGCTCGAGCGCTTGAGAAGTTCGTCGATCACGACGCAGACCGCGCCCACGATGGCGCCGACTCCCATGAGCCGCCAGTCCAGGTCACCCTGAATGACACCCTTGGCAAGCGCCGAAAACAGTGCGGCCTGCGGCGCCGGCAATGCGTGCGCCGGATCAGCACCGGGCGCGCCCGCAAATCCATAAGCCTTTTGCAGCAGATCCAAAATTGGCGGAATCACCGCGGCGCCGGCAACCACACCCACCAGCAACGCAACTTGCTGGCGCCAGGGGGTGGCATCCACCAACTGGCCGGTTTTCAAGTCCTGCAAATTGTCATTGGAAATGGTCGCGGCGGCGAAAATCACGGCCGTGATGAACAAGGCAAATGCCACCAACGCGGGACCGGCCGAGGGCGGCAGGAGTGGCTTCGCCACCAGTGCCAGCAGCAATGCCGCCCCAACAACTACCACGATGCCCACGCCTGACAGCGGACTGTTGGACGCTCCGATGAGCCCGGCCATGTAGCCGCAGACGGCAGCCACGAAGAAGCTCATCAACGCGATGTACGCCACGCTGCCGATGACAAGCAGCGGCAACTGGCTCGATAGTCCGCTCTGCGTGGCGATGCTGCCCAGCAACCAGGCGATCGGCAGCATGCACGCCGCGGTGATCAACGCGACGATGCCGATGGGGATGTCCTGTTCGGTGCGAGGCAGGCTGGCTCCTTGACCGGCGCGGCGCACGCGAGACGCCGCCATGGCCGCCGCGAGTCCGGAGGTCACGGGTTGCACCAGTTTTATCAGGCTCCAAAATGCGGCGACCGCAATGGCGCCGGCGCCGAGAAAGCGCACTTGATGACTCCAGACGCCCGTGGCAAAGGTCTCGATGGTTCCGGTGACGGGATGCAAACTCGACAGGTAGGGGACGGCGCCCGCCCACGCGATGAGTACGCCGACCAACATGGCCATTCCGGTCCACAAGCCAACCAGATGTCCAACGGCAAATAATGCAAATGACAAACTGAAGTCATAGCCGGACACGGAGCTCTTGCCGACGCGGAAATAGCTGACGACATCGCTGGCAAAAAGTTGGGTGGCGACCACGAGCGCAAACAGTGCCGAGGACACACTGCCGACCATGATTGACAGGAGCCCGGCGCTGCTGGCGGCCGCATCCGAGGGGTCGACTACTCCCTCTCCCTTGGCGCCTACTTTGAGAACTTCGGCGCAGGCCACGCCTTCGGGATAGGGCAGATCGGAGTGGGTCACGAGTGCCCGGCGCAGCGGAATCGAGTACATCACGCCCAAGATTCCACCCAGCGCGCAGATGATGAACGACGTCCAGTAGGGAAAGCCATTCCACCAACCGATCATCACCAATCCCGGCAGCACAAAAATGATGGAGCCCAGCGTTCCCGCCGCAGACGCGACCGTCTGCACGATGTTATTTTCCTGAATCGTGGATCCTTTCGCGCCGCGCAACACCGCCATGGAAATGACCGC